>DASUJJ010000158.1:0-7063 GCA_036279335.1 Dyella sp. | reverse complement strand
CCAAGCGCATCAAGCGGCTGGGTGAGTCCTCGCAGGAAATCGGCTCGATCGTGGAACTGATCAACGACATCGCCGAGCAGACCAACATCCTCGCGCTCAATGCGGCCATCCAGGCGGCGTCGGCCGGTGAAGCCGGCCGCGGTTTCGCAGTGGTGGCGGACGAAGTGCAGCGCCTCGCCGAACGTTCGGCGAGCGCGACCAAGCGCATCGAGACGCTGGTGCAGGCGATTCAGTCCGATACCAACGAGGCGGTGAGCTCGATGGAACAGACCACCGCCGAGGTGGTGTCCGGAGCCCGCAAGGCCGAGGACGCCGGCAGCGCGCTGGGCGACATCGAGCGCGTTTCGCACGATCTGTCCGCACTGATTCAGAACATCTCCACGGCAGCACGACAGCAGTCGGCGGCGGCGACGGACATTTCCCAATCGATGAACGCGATCCAGGAAATCACCTCGCAGACGTCGCAGGGCGCCAGCCAGACGGCCGACTCGATCGGTTACCTGGCACAGCTGGCCAGCGATCTGCGCCGCTCGGTGGCGCACTTCAAGCTGCCGGGTTGACACGGGCTTACATGACAGGGGGCAACCTCGACGGTTGCGCTATGCCTTTTGGCGCAGCCGCAGTGAGGGGCGCATGAGACTTCAAGACCACATCGATTTCACCACCCTGCAGTGGGTCAAGCCGGAGCTCGACGAGACGCTGGCGGCGGCCCGCGATGCGCTGGAGTCCTACGTCGACAATCCGGGCAACCGGGACGCGATGCGCTCGTGCGCCGACAGCCTGCACCAGGTCCACGGCACCTTGCAGATGGTCGAGCTGTACGGCGCCGCCATGGTTGCCGACGAAATGGAGACGCTCTCCATTGCCCTGCTTGAAGACCATGTCCAGCAACGCGAGGAGGCCTACGCCTCGCTGATGCGCGGCCTCATGCAGCTGCCCGATTACCTGGAGCGGCTGTCCAGCGGACACCGCGACGTGCCGGTGGTCCTGCTGCCGCTGCTCAACGAACTGCGCGCCAGCCGGAAAATGGCGGCCTTGACCGAAGTGGCGTTGTTCAACCCGCGCCTCGACGCGCCGCTGCCGCCGCAGGCACCGCCGGCGGTCAGCGAGGAGGAGGCGCATGCGCGCCGAGCCCGCGTGGCCGATCTGCGCCTGCGCTTTCAGCAGCAGCTGCTTGCCTGGTTCCGTGGCCAGAATGCCGACCAGCAATTGCTGGGCATGCGCGACACGCTCAATGCGATCACCAGCTGCTGCCACAGCACGGCAGGCCGGCGGTTGTGGTGGATCGCCGCCGGCGCGCTGGAGGGGCTCGAGCAGGGCCACCTCACGGCGCAGGGCGCGGAAGTGCGTCAGCTGATCGGCAAGGTCGACCGCAGCATCCGCCAGATGCTCGAGCACGGTGAAGAGAGCCTGCGCGGGGGCGATGCGGACGACCTCGCGCGCAAACTGCTCTTCATCGTGGCGCAGGCCAAGCAGCGCAGCCCGCAGATGCAGCTGCTGCGCGAGACCTACGCGCTGGACAGCCTGCTGCCCGATGCGGCGGAGCTGGAACATGCCCGCGGTTCGATGGCCGGCCATAACCGCGCGCTGCTCGATTCGGTGTCCCGCGCACTGAAGGAAGATCTGCTGCGCGTGAAAGAGGCGCTCGACCTGTTCCTGCGCCAGAGCGACGCCGACCCCTCGCAGCTGGCCGCGCAGAGCGAAGTGCTCGAGCGCGTCGGCGACACGCTGGGCATGCTGGCGCTGAGCGTGCCCCGTCGCGTGATCAACGAGCAGCGCCGCATCCTCGACGAGATCGCCAGCCGCATGCGCGCGGTGGAAGACGAGACCCTGCTCGATGTCGCCGGTGCACTGCTCTACGTCGAAGCCTCGCTGGACGACCATATCGAAAGCCTGGGCAGCAGCGAGGAAGCCGCGGCCGAGGTCGGAGCGACTTCCGCGTTGCCACGCAGCGAAGCGCGCCACATCATGGCCACCCTCATGCAGGAGGCCACGGCAAGCACCAATCGCGTCAAGGACGCGATCGTCGGCTTCGTCGAGTCCGGTTGGCAGCACCACCACCTCAGGGACGCGCCCGGCCAGATGGAAGAGGTCGCAGGCGCCATGCGCATGCTGGCGAGCACGCGTCCGGCGGAGTTGGCCGAGGGGATCAGCCGCTTCATCAGCAATGAGCTGATGGGCGACCGTCGCGTTCCCAGCAGCGCGCAGATGGACCATCTCGCCGATGCTCTGGCCGCGCTGGAGTACTACCTCGAGGCCGCCCGCGAGCACCGCGGTGGCCTGGAGCACATCCTCGACGTGGCCGAGCACAGCCTGTCGATGCTCGGCTACTGGCCGGTTCCGGCCGCCCGCGCGCCGCTGGTGCAGCACGAGGAGCCCGAGGTCCAGGCGCAGGGTTCGGAATACGCCCTGACCGGGCTGGACGACGAACTGGCGGCGCAGCCTGCGCTGACCGAGTCGGTCAGTGTCGGCGCCGGCGACGACCTCGGCAGCCTGATGTTCGGCGAGACGCCGGTGGAATCGAATGTCGCCGAGGACTTGACGGGCCTCCATCTGGCCGAGACGGTCGACCCGAGCGCGGCCATGTCCGGCAGCGCCAGCGATGCTGGCGACGAGGGCGATGACTGGATCGAGATCGAAGAGGAAGTCATCGAGCAGCGCCCGGTGGCCGACCCGCTGGCCGCCAACGCCGGCTTCCAGTCATCCACCGACGGCATCGACGACGACATCCGCGACATCTTCCTGGAGGAAATGCAGGAAGAGATCGACAACCTGCAGCAGGCCGAGCAAGCCTGGCTGGCCGACCCCACTCAGATTGCCGCGCTCACCCCGCTGCGCCGCTCGTTTCATACGCTCAAGGGCTCCGGCCGCCTGGTCGGTGCTGCCACGCTCGGCGAGTTCGCCTGGCGCGTGGAGAACATGCTCAACCGCGTGCTCGATCACAGCATCGAGCCGCACGACGGGGTGCAGGCGCTGGTGCACCACGCCATCGTGGCGCTGCCGCAGCTACTGCTGGCGTTGCGTGGTGAAGGCACGCCCGACGCACCGCTCAGCGCGATCATGCAGACCGCCGACCGCCTGGCCGCAGGCGAGCAGGCGGATATTTCGGAGCTGGATACCGGAGCCACCGAAACGGTTCGCCGGATCGTCCGTCGCCGCGTGCCTCGTTACGACAGCGCCAGCGCCAGCGTGCCCGAGGCAACGTTGGCAACCACCGCGCCGGCCGACGCCGAGCCGGTGGAGCCGGCAGAAACTATCGCGATGCCGGTGATGCCGCCGGTCGACGCGGTGTTGCTGGAGATCCTGCGCAGTGAAGTGGCGCAGTACCTGCAGACCATCCGCGCACAGATTGGCCGCAGCGGCCCCGACCTTCGCGTCGAGGATGCGCTGCTGCGTGCGGTGCACACGTTGCATGGCGCCATTGCCATGGTCGACATTCCGCTGCTCACGCAGCTGTTGTCGCCGCTGGAAAGTTTGCTCAAGCGTCTTCGTGCGGCCGGCGTGCCGCTGTCCGCCGAGGGCGTCCAACTGCTCGGAAGTTCGGCGGACGTGGTCGATCACGTGATGGCGCAGTTCGATGTCGCCGACCCGCAGTTGCCCGACGTGGACGCGCTGACGGCGCGGATCACCGAACTGCGCGATGCGCAGCCGGAACCGCAGGTGGCGCACGTCGTGTTCGAGTCCTGCGATGACGACGCTGCTGCCGAAGGTGATGCCGACGATGTCGACGCCGAAGCGGCCGCGGCGCTGGACCAGAGCCTGGCCGAAGTCGACGCCCGCCGCGAACAGCAGCGCGAAGAGGAGCATCACGACCGGCTCGCCGACGAGATGATGGCCGCGCTCGATGCGTTCGACCCGCTGGAGCAGGGTGCATCGCTGCCGTCACCGCCGACGCAGCCGACCACCCCGATGGCGTCCGACGAAAACGACATCGAGGCCATGTTCGCCGGGCTGCTCGACGAGACGACCGCCGATTGGCCGGCGTCGGCCGGATCGGATACCGACGCCGGGGACGCGGTTCAATCCGAGCCGGCCGCACCGGTCGAATCGGCCGAGACAGGCGCTGCGGGTGCAGCGGTCGAGGACGATGACGGCGCCGAGGCCGGCGAGGCGGATCAGGCGCTCGCCGAATCCGCCGCGGCCGCTGAACCGGTGGAGATGCCGGATGAAGGCGAACTTGCGCAGGCGCCCGGAAGCGGGCAGGACAACGCGGCAGCGAACGAGGGCGCGCCGGAAATGGCCGCACTGGCTGCAGCCGGCCTGGATGAAGAATCGATCGCTTCAGCCGACGATGTCACCACGCCCGCTGCCGATGGTGAGCACGCCGCAGCCGACGACATAGCCGGCGAGTCCGCCGCTGAAGGTGCCATCGAAACGCAGGTGGATGCATCGCCCATCGAAGCGCTGGACGCCGAGCAGCCGGAATTGCCGGCAGTGGCGGCTGAAACCGCCGCCCAGCCCGCGGTAACAGACGATCAGGACGACGAAGACAGCGCCGACGGCGCCGAACTGTGGCGCGGCGACATCGATCCCGACCTGCTCGAGGTGTTTGCCGAAGAGGCGCGCGAGATCCTCGATCACGCCGACGAGGCACTCGCCCAGTGGCGCGCTGCGCCAGGCGAACTGGCGCAAGTGCCGGCACTGCAGCGTGATCTTCACACCCTCAAGGGCGGCGCGCGCATCGCCGGTTTCGTGCCGGTGGGCGATCTCGCCCACGCGATCGAAACGCTGCTTGAAAAGCCCATTACCGGAGAAGATGCGCAGATCGCGACGCTGATCGGCGCGCTCGAAGTGGGCTTCGACCGCTTGCATGCGCTGGTGCAGCGGATCAGCCAGAACAAGGGCATCCGCTACCCGCAGGACACCATCGATCACCTGCTCGCCCTTGCGGGCGAGGAGGCGCTGGTCGAGCGCGACGACGAACTGGCGCCTGTCACTGCCCCGGCCCCCATGCGGGAGGTGGCGCCCGCAGCCGCCGACCTGCCCGACCTCCTGCCGGAGCTGCTGCCCGACGGCCACGACGACATGCGTTCGCCGCAGGAGCAGATCCGCGTCCGCGCCGAGCTGCTCGACAACCTGGTGAATCATGCCGGCGAAGTGGCGATCTACCGCTCGCGGCTGGAACAGCAGGTGGCCGGCTACCGCTTCAACCTGGTCGAGTTGGACCAGACCGTGGTGCGCCTGCGCAGCCAGCTGCGCATGCTGGAAATCGAGACCGAGGCGCAGATCATCGCGCGCTTCCAGCGCGAGCACCGCGAGGCCGGCATGGCGGTGTTCGATCCGCTGGAGCTCGATCGCTTCTCGCAGCTGCAGCAGTACTCGCGTGCGCTGGCCGAGTCGGTGTCCGACTTGGTGTCGATCCAGAACATGCTCGACGAGCTCACCCGCCAGTCCGAGACGCTGCTGATCCAGCAGTCGCGCGTCAGCTCGGATCTGCAGGAAGGCCTGCTGCGCACCCGCATGCTGCCGTTCGACACGATGGTGCCGAACCTGCGCCGCACCCTGCGCCAAGCCGCACAGGAGGAAGGCAAGCGCGCCCAGCTGTTCGTGGAGGGCGCGCATGGCGAAATGGATCGCAACCTGCTCGACCGCATCAAGGCGCCGTTCGAGCACATGCTGCGCAACGCGATCGCCCACGGCATCGAGTCACCGGAAGAGCGCCGCAAGGCGGGCAAGCCGGAGGACGGCTCGGTGCGCATCCGCGTGGCCCGCGAGGCCACCGAAGTGGTGGTCCGTCTCTCGGACGACGGTCGTGGCCTGGACCGCGAGGCGGTGCGCAAGCGCGCCGTCGAGCGCGGCCTGCTGCGCGCCGAAGCCAAGCCCAGCGACGACCAGTTGCTCGCCCTGATCACCCAGCCGGGCTTCTCCACCGCCAGTGCGGTAACCCAGCTGGCCGGTCGCGGCGTGGGCATGGACGTGGTGGCCAACGAGATCAAGCAGCTCGGCGGCTCGCTGTCGATCGAGTCCCAGCCAGGCAAGGGCACCACCTTCGTGCTGCGCCTGCCGTTCACGCTGGCGGTGACCCAGGCGATCCTGGTGCGCATCGGTGAATCCACCTTTGCCATTCCGATGACCTCGGTGCAGGGCGTGGCCCGCATCACGCCGGACGAACTGGCCATCCACCTGGCCTCGGACGAGCCCTCGTTCCTGCACAACGGCGAGGACTACGGCATCCACGACCTGGCCGAACTGCTCGGTCTTACCGCCAGCTACGCCGCGGATGAGCCGCAGCTGCCGCTGCTGCTCACCCGCGCCGGCGACCTGCGTGCGGCGATCCGCATCGATGCGGTGATCGGTTCGCGCGAGATCGTGGTCAAGTCGGTCGGCCCGCAGATCAGCTCGGTGCCGGGCCTGCTCGGCGCGACCATCATGGGCGACGGCTCGGTGCTGATGATTCTGGATCTCGCCCCGCTCGTGCGTTACGGCATCGCCCGCCGCGAGCAGCGCCTGGCCGAGGGTCTGGCCGCGGTGTCGACGCCGGTGATCGAGGAAGTCCGCACCAAGCCGCTGGTGATGGTGGTGGACGATTCGATCACCATGCGCAAGGTCACCGGCCGCGTGCTGGAGCGCCACGAGTACGAGGTCAACACCGCGAAGGACGGCGTCGACGCGCTGGAAAAGCTGCACGAGCAGCGCGTGCCCGACCTGATGCTGCTCGACATCGAGATGCCGCGCATGGACGGCTACGAGCTGGCCGAGCACATGAAGGCGGACCCGCGCCTGCGCGACGTGCCGATCATCATGATCACCTCGCGCACCGGCGAGAAGCATCGCCAGCGCGCGTTCGACCTCGGCGTGGACCGCTATCTCGGCAAGCCCTACCAGGAAGCCGAACTGCTGGCGCAGATCAGCGAGGTGCTGGAGCAGCGCGCGATGGAGCTGGCCAATGGCTGAGGCAACGGCCGTCGCCCTGCTGTTCGACGACGCGGAACTCGGCGCCCACCTGCGCGAAGCCCTGAACGAGCGCGGCGCCAGCATCGTCCATGAGGGTGGTCTGGCTGACCTCAGCCGAGCCCTGTTGGACCGCGTCGGAGCCGACGTGGTGGTGATCAACCTGGACGAG
>DASUJJ010000157.1:0-5886 GCA_036279335.1 Dyella sp. | reverse complement strand
GTTGGCGCGGTACATGTCCTGCGACAGCACGCGGTAGCGGTCGATCAGGAACGGGTTGAGGCCGAAGCTCTTCACTTCCTTCGCGTTCGACGCACTGGCGCCGACCATGCGCAGGTAGTCCAGCTCGCGCCGCTCCGGCGTCCACTGGTAGTTCACCGCATAGCTCTGCGCGTTGAAGTGGAACTCCCCCAGGAACGCCGGCACCAGCGCCACCGCCAGCAGCACGATCAGCCACGGCGCGTACACCGCCAGCCCCACCGCGAAGCTGAGCAGGGTGATGACGTCCTGCGCCTGCTGCAGCAGCTGCGAGAGCAGGCTGCCGCGCCCGGCTACCTGGCGGCGCGCGCGGTCGAGCTGGTCCTGCAGGTCGGCGTCCTCGAAGTCCTCCAGGTCCAGCGAGGCGGCGTGCTCCATCAGGCGGATCGAGGTGGTGTTGGCGTACAGCTCGCCCAGCAGCGAGTCGACCAGCGCCACCACCCGCCCCAGCAGGTCGGCCAGCACGGCCAGTGCAAACTCCAGCCCCAGCAACAGCCCCAGATGCGCCAGCTGACCGCCGCGCAACCACGCAGCGAGATCGCCGTGCGGCACACCCACGCCGACCAGCCGCACCACCTCGTCCACGATCAGCTTGCCAACGTACAGCGTGGCCACCGGCAGCAGCGCACGGAGCAGGCGCAACGCCACGCTGGCCAGCGTGAGCAGGCGGCTGGTCTGCCAGATGCTGCGCAGGAACGGCGGCACGTTGCGCAGCGCGGCGAAGCGCTCGCGTAGGCTTTGCGGCGGCGGTGGCTCGTGCGGCCCGCCGCGACGGCCACCGCCGTGGCCGCGACCACCCGTGCTGTGGGGAGCGGGCATGGGGATTCCTTCAGGAGAGATCGGCGCAGCATGCCACGCGCTGCGGGGTCGGCCGAGCCGCGGCGGTCGGGCGCCGCGCGCTGTGCTCGTCCGCCAAACCAGGGTTGACGGTGGGCAGGCCGCGCCCGCTCACCACGAAACCTTGTCACACACTCGGGTAAGAGGTGGGGATGGGCTGCACTCGCGCGACCCCATCAGGTGGAGCAGATACATGACACGCAGCCGCAAGGTGCTGGTGTGGACGGCGGGCATCGTGCTCGGATTGGTGGTGGCGCTGGTGCTGGCCGTGGCGCTGTTCGACTGGAACCGGCTCAAGCCGTTCATCGGCGACAAGGTGAGCCAGGCGATCGGGCGCACGTTCGTGATCCACGGCGATCTCAGCGCGGCGTGGCATCGCCAGCCCGAGGCCGGTGGCCTGCACGCGCTGCTGCCGTGGCCGGAGTTCACCGCCCGCGACATCACCATCAGCAACCCGGAGTGGGCCGCCGAGCCGCAGTTCGCGCATCTCGAGGCGCTGCGCTTCCGGCTGTCGCCGCTGCCGCTGCTGGCCCATCGCATCGTGGTGCCCACGCTGCAGCTGGTGCAGCCGGCGATCCATCTGGAGCGCGATGCCAAGTCGCGCATCAACTGGAGCTTCGTACGGCCGCAGGGCCGCCCGCCGTCGTCGTGGAAGCTGGAGTTGGGCGACGTGGGCTTTGATCGGGGCCAGGTCGCGCTGACCGACGCCGCCACGAAGTCGAAGCTGGCGATCGACATCGAGCCGCTGCAGCAGGCGATTCCGTTCGATCAGATCGTGGCGCAGACCCGTGACGAAGCCACTGCGCAGGCGCGCAGCAGCGCCGGTGCGGACGCCGGCAAGGCGCTGGCCAAGGGCGGCGACAAGCCTGACGCCGCCGAGGATGCCAAAGCCAAAAACACCCGCTATCAATTCGAGTGGCACGCCGCGGGCACCTACCAGGGCGCCGCCACCCAGGGCCACGGCCGCATCGGCGCGGTGCTGGCGCTGCAGCAGACCGACAAACCCTTCCCGCTGCAGGCCCGCCTGCAGGTGGGCGACACGCACATCGTGCTGGTGGGCACGCTCACCGATCCGCTGCACCTGGGCGCGCTCGACCTGCGGCTGTGGTTTGCCGGTACCAGCATGGCCAAGCTGTATCCGCTGCTGGGCCTCACCCTGCCCGACACGCGGCCGTACGCTACCGCCGGTCGGCTGCGCGCCGATTTGCATCCCGGCAGTACCAGCACGTTTCGCTACGACGACTTCCGCGGTCACGTGGGTGACAGCGACCTGGCCGGCAACCTCACGGTGACCACCGGCGGCGCGCGCCCGAAACTCACCGGAACGCTGCACGCCACCTTGCTGCAATTCAGTGATCTGGCCCCGCTGATCGGCGCCAACGGCAATGCGCCGAAGGACCAGCCCGGCGACAAGATGCTGCCGGTGAAGCCGTTCCGCACCGAGCGCTGGCGCGCGATGGATGCGGACGTGACTTTCGACGCCGCGCGCATCGCGCACGGCGAGGCGCTGCCGATCGATTCGCTCAGCACGCACCTGGTGATGGACGACGGCCGGCTCACCCTCGATCCCCTGCGCTTTGGCATGGCGAGCGGCACGGTGAGCGGCTCGCTGGGACTGGACGGCCGCCGCACGCCGATGCAGGGACACATCGCGCTCAATGCGCAGCACCTCAAGCTCAAGGCGCTGTTTCCCAGCTTCGACACCATGCGCACCAGCCTGGGCGAGATCAACGGTCGCGCCGAGCTCGACGCCAGCGGCAATTCGGTGGCGGCGCTGCTGGGCAGTTCCGATGGCGAAGTGAAGCTGCTGATGAACGACGGCGCGATCAGCCGCAACCTGCTGGAGACCGCCGGTCTCAACGTGGGCAACATCATCCTGGGCAAGCTGTTCGGCGACCGCACGGTGGAAATCAACTGCGCCGCCACCGACCTGGCGGCCAAGAACGGCCTGTTCAGCACGGAGCTGTTCGTGCTCGATACCAGCGACGCGGTGATCAAGGTCGACGGCACCATCAACATGGCCAACGAGCGGATCGACCTCAACGTGAAGCCGCAGACCAAAGGGCTGCGCATCCTCTCGCTGCGCTCGCCGCTGTACGTGCGTGGCACGCTGAAGCATCCGGACGTGGGCGTACAGGCCGGCCCGCTGCTGCTGCGCGCGGGCGGTGCGATTGCGCTCGGTGCGGTGGCAGCACCGGCCGCCGCCCTGCTGGCGCTGATCTCGCCCACCCACGATCAGCCGGAGAACACCTGCCAGGCGGTGCTCGGCGAGCTGCGCAGCTCGGGCGAGCTGCGGGTGAGCGAGCCGAAGAAAAAGCCCGGCAAGAAGTAGCCACTGTTCATGGCGGAGGCCCCGGTGCTGCCCGGGGCGCCCTCCATCGGCGCAAACGAGCGTGTGCGGCGCATACGGTGGCCAGGGAAGGTAGCGGCGGTGCGCGGCGCGCCAATTGACGGCGTGGCAGCGCCCCATCCGTCCTCGGCCTCAATAGAATGGCGCACCTTCCCCCACCCGCCCGGTTCCCATGCAGCCCGTCAGCAAGGCCCGCCTGCAGATTCATTTTTGCGTCCTGCTGTGGGGCTTCACCGCCATCCTCGGCAAACTGATCTCGCTGCCGGCGCTGCCGCTGGTGTGGTGGCGCATGCTGCTGGTGGCGGGATCGCTGCTGCTGGTGCCCAAGGTGTGGCGCGGGATGCGCGCGATGCCGGCGCGGCTGCGCTGGGCCTATGCGGGCATCGGCGTGCTGGTGTCGCTGCACTGGCTGAGCTTCTACGCGGCAATCAAGCTCTCCAACGCCTCGGTGGGCGCCACCTGCATCGCGCTGGGGCCCGTGTTTCTGTCGTTCATCGAGCCGTGGATCGCGCGGCGGCGCTTCGACCCCCGCGAGCTCATCATCGCCGCGGCGGTGGTGCCGGGCGTGGCGATGGTGGTGGGCGGCGTGCCGCACGGCATGCGCATCGGCATTGCGGTGGGCGCGCTGTCGGCGCTGTTCGTGGCGCTGTTCGGCGCGTTCAACAAGCGGCTGGTCGATCACGGCGACCCGCTCACGGTGACTTGCCTGGAGCTGGGCACCGGCACGCTGTTCCTCACCGTGCTGGCGCCGCTGATGCCGCACACCGGCGGCGCGTTCGTGTGGCCGGGCGCGCACGACGCGCTGCTGCTGGCCTTGCTCAGTTTCGGTTGCACCCTGCTGCCGTTCGCGCTGGCGCTGGTGGCGCTGCGCCACCTCAGCGCGTTCGGCATCCAGATGGTGACCAACCTGGAGCCGGTGTATTCGATCGTGCTGGCGATCGTGCTGCTGGGCGAGCAGCGCGAGCTGCACGCGTGGTTCTACGTGGGCGTGGCGGTGATCATCGGCGCGGTATTCATCCATCCGCTGCTGCACCGGAACGATCACAAAACCACGCAACCGGAGCTGCTCGGCACCGCCGAAAGCCACAACGTGGTCGAGTGACTGCCCGCGCTCGCCGATAGCGAGCTCTGCCCCGCGCGGTGCACCGACTGGCCGGCCATCGCCGACTGAACCGGTATCAGCGCCGCTCGCGCGTCCGCTGCCGGTGCGCCGCCTGTTTCGCGCGGTTGCCGCAGAGTTCCATGCTGCACCAGCGACGGTTCCGTGCCCGCGTGTGATCGGCAAACAGCAACGTGCAGGTGGGACCTTCGCAGGCCTTCACGAAAGCGAAGTCCTCGTCCGTCAGCAATCGTGCCAGCGCCTCGCCGATCGGCAACAACAACGACTCGGGCGACTTCCAGCGGCGCATGGTCCGCCGCTCAAGGCTGTGTGCCGAATCCGCTGCAGGTCCCACGACGTCATAGAGCTCGTCCCGTTCCAGCAACCGGTTGAGCGGCGACAACTCCGCCAGCGCGGCTGGCGTCAGCGACTTCCCCTTGTGGGCCTTCACGAAGCCGCGAAACCACTCGCGCAAGTCACGCGCCTGTGCCGCAACACGATCCAGTTCGCCGGGCATAGCTTCGTTGCGGAACCGCTCGAGCACCTCGCGCGGCGCCATCTCGGCCTGGCCCAGCCAGTCAAGCAAGCCGTCACCGCTACCGATCCAGTCCAGCGGCTTATCTACCGGCGTCGCGATGGAATTGAGGAAGTCGAGGCCGCAGGAGTCGGCCACGAAGAGTGCGGGCATCGGGGTGGTTTCCATGGCGGGATGGTAACCAGCAAAAAATATCTTGACAAGTTATTCTCACCGAGAATAACCTTCAAAAATTGACTTATCCAGTTACCTTTCGAAGCACTCAGGCAACCGGACATCACTGATACGCCCCCGCGAAGAGCAAGTCATATGCAGATTAAGGCCATGAGCGCGTAGACGGCATGGAGAGCCTCGGCCAATGGATCAAGCCGGAGCAATCCATCAAGCCAGTTCAGCAAAATGAACTCAAAGAGGTTACTAGCCCGATACCACTCAGGCGATACCGGTGGCGCCCTTCGTACGACCCGTGTCGTTTGAGGCGCCCCTCGCCCGATCACCCCACCACCTGCCAGGAGAACCGCCATGTCCACCCTTCGCTACTGCACCGCAGACGTCGATGGTTTCAAGGTTTTTTATCGCGAAGCCGGCCAGCCGGGTGCACCGAAGCTGTTGCTGCTGCACGGCTTCCCCAGTTCAAGCCACATGTTCCGCGACCTGATTCCGCTGCTCGCCGACCGCTTCCACATCATCGCGCCGGACCTGCCGGGCTTTGGCCAGTCGGACATGCCCTCCCGCGACGCGTTCGGCTACACCTTCGACCATCTCGCACAGGTCATCGACCGCTTCACCGAAGCCGTCGGCTTCGATCGCTTCGTCGTCTATGTCTTCGATTACGGCGCACCCACCGGCTTCCGCATCGCCATGAAACACCCGGAGCGCATCGCGGGCATCGTCTCGCAGAACGGCAACGCGTATCTTGAAGGACTGGGCGAAAGCTGGAACCCGATCCAGACGTACTGGAGCGACCCCTCGCAGGAGAACCGCGACGCATTGCGCGCCTTCCTGGCGCCGGAGGCGGTCCGCTGGCAG
>DASUJJ010000156.1:0-17430 GCA_036279335.1 Dyella sp. | reverse complement strand
GCCCGCCACGACGATGCCACGCGCTACGACCGCCTGACCTACGACCAGGTCATCGAACGCAAGCTGGCGGTGATGGACACCGCCGCCATCGCGCTGTGCCGCGACCACCGCCTGCCCATGGTGATCTACGACATGACCGTGCCCGGCAACCTCATGCGCATCATGCGCGGCGAGCTGATCGGCACCACCGTGGGCGCCAGCTGACCCGCGCAGGCCACTGTTATACTCATCGGCTAGCCTGATCCATCGGAAGACCCCCATGATCAACGACATCAAGAACGATGCCCAGACCCGCATGGGCAAGAGCATCGATGCCCTCAAGCACGACCTGACCCGCCTGCGCACCGGCCGCGCCAGCACCGCGCTGGTGGACAACATCAAGGTGCCCTACTACGGCTCGGACATGCCGTTGAACCAGGTGGCCTCGGTGGCGCTGGGCGACTCGCGCTCGATCATCATCACGCCGTTCGAGAAGAGCCTGGTGGCGGTGATCGAGAAGGCGCTGATGGCGTCGGACATCGGCATCACGCCGACCACGGCCGGCACGGTGATCCGCCTGAACATGCCGCCGCTCACCGAGGAACGCCGCCGCGAACTGGCCAAGCACGTGGGCCACGAGGGCGAGAACGCCAAGATCGCGATCCGCAACATCCGGCGCGACGCCCTGCAGCAGGTCAAGGATCTGCTCAAGGACAAGCTGATCACCGAAGACGACGAGCGCAAGGCGGACGACGAGATCCAGAAGTTGACCGATCGCTTCGTCAAGGACGTGGACGCGGTGGTCAAGCACAAGGAAGACGAGCTGCTGAGCGTCTGACGATGCGTCAGCCGCCCTCCACGGCCAGCGCACGCCGCCACGCATGAACGCGCCGGCGCGGGTGCCCCGCCACATCGCCATCGTGATGGACGGCAACGGCCGCTGGGCCAGGGCACGCTTCCAGCCGCGCAGCTTTGGCCACAACGCCGGACGCAAGGCCGTGCGCAACGTCATCGAAGGCTGCGTGCGCCAGGGCGTGGAGGCGCTCACCCTGTTCGCCTTCTCCAGCGAGAACTGGCATCGCCCCGAAGACGAGGTGAGCGCGCTGATGGGGCTGTTCCTGCGCGCGCTGGACAAGGAAGTGGACGAACTGCACGCCCAGGGCGTGCGGCTGCGCTTCGTCGGCGAGCTGGCGGGTTTCAGCAGCGAGCTGCGCGAGCGCATGGAACGCGCGATGGAGCGCACCGCATCGAACTCCCGCCTGCAGCTCAATATCGCGGTGAACTATGGCGGCCGCTGGGACATCGTGCAGGCGGCGCGGCAGGCGGCGCGGGCCGTCGCCCGCGGCGAGCTGACGGCCGAGGCGCTGGACGAAGCCACGCTGGGCCGCTGGATGACGCTCGCCGAGCTGCCGCCGCTGGACCTGTTCATTCGCACCGGCGGCGAGCAGCGCATCAGCAATTTCCTGCTGTGGCAGGCCGCCTACGCCGAGCTCTATTTCACCGACACGCTGTGGCCCGATTTCGACCAGGCCTGCCTGGCCCGGGCCATCGACGACTATGCTCGCCGCGAGCGCCGCTACGGGCGCACCAGCGAACAGGTCGCCACGGCGCCCCCGCGCTGAACCACCAAGGATTTCCATGCTGCTCCAGCGCACCCTCACCGCCCTGCTGCTGATCCCGCTGGCCCTGTTCATCATCCTGGGGCCGGGCACGCCGGTGTTCGCGGCGATCGTGGCGATCGCCTTCCTGGTCGGCGTGTGGGAATGGACGCGGCTGAGCGGCCTCACCCACGTGGCGGCGCGGGTCGCCATGCTGGCGCTGTTTGCGCTGATCGTCATCGCCGCGTGGTGGCCGCACGATCCGCGGCTGTGGGGCGCGCTCACCGTGATCGGCGTGCTGTGGTGGCTGGTGGCCTGCGCGTGGCTGCGCCACTTCGCCTTCGGCGCCTCGCCGACGCCGGAAAATCGCCGCATCAAGCTGCTCGCCGGGCTGTTTGTGATGGTGCCGGCGTGGGCGGCGCTGGTGCTGATCCACCGCATCGAGCCGTACGGATCGTGGTGGACCTTCCTCGGCCTGGCGATCGTGTGGGCAGCGGACATCGGCGCGTATTTCGCGGGCCGCTTCCTCGGCAAGCGCAAGCTGGCGCCGCAGATCAGCCCGGGCAAGACCTGGGCGGGCGTCTACGGCGCGTTCGTGGCGGCGTCGCTGGTGGTGCTCGCCGGCAGCTGGCTGCTCGGCGTGCGCGACGGGCGGCTGGCCGGCCTGGTCGTGGTGACGGCATTCACCGTGGCCGCGTCGATCGTCGGCGACCTGATCGAGAGCCTGATGAAGCGCCACGCCAAAATGAAGGACTCCGGCCAGATCTTCCCCGGCCACGGCGGTCTGCTCGACCGCCTGGACAGCGTGTTTGCCGCGATGCCGGTGTTTGCGCTGGGCCTGTGGCTGCTCGACGTGCTGCCGCTGTCATGAGGCGCGTCGCCGTATTCGGCGCCACCGGCTCGATCGGCGGCAGCACGCTGGACGTGATCGCCCGGCACCCGGAGCGTTTTCGCGCCACGGTGCTGGCTGCGCACCGGCAGGTCGACGCGCTGGTCGAACTGTGCGCGACACATCACCCGGAGCTGGCGATCATTGCCGATCCCGCGCTGGAGGCCGAACTGGCCCGCGGCCTGTCCGCCGCCGGCGTGCGCTGCGAGGTGGCCAGCGGCGCCGACGCAATCAGCGCCGCGGCCGCGAGCCCGCTGTGCGACACGGTGGTCGCCGCCATCGTCGGCGCCGCGGGGCTGGACTCCACCCTGGCCGCCGCCCGCGCCGGCAAGCGCCTGCTGCTGGCCAACAAGGAATCCATCGTGATGGCCGGCCCGCTGCTGCTGGCCGCGCTGCGCGAGGGTGGCGGCGAGCTGATCCCGGTCGACTCCGAACACAACGCGATCTTCCAGTGCCTGCCCGGCGGTCGCCCGGACCTCGCCAAGAGCGGCGTGCGGCGGTTGATCCTCACCGCTTCCGGCGGGCCGTTCCGCGGCCGCAAGCGGGCCGAACTGGCCGACATCACGCCCGCGCAGGCCTGCGCCCACCCCAATTGGGTGATGGGCCGCAAGATCTCGGTTGACTCGGCCACCTTGATGAACAAGGGGCTGGAGGTGATCGAGGCGCACCATCTGTTCAGCGCACCCGCCGACATGATCGAGGTCGTGGTGCACCCGCAGAGCCTGGTGCACTCGATGGTGGATTACGCCGACGGCTCGGTGCTGGCCCAGCTGGGCAACCCGGACATGCGCACGGCGATCGGCCACGCGCTGGCCTGGCCGGATCGGGTCGACACCGGCGTTGTGCCGCTGGATCTGGCCGCGCTGGCGCCGCTGCAGTTCGAACCGCCCGACCTCGACACCTTTCGCTGCCTGGCGCTGGCGTTCCAGGCGCTGCGCGCCGGTGGCGACGCGCCGGCGATCCTGAACGCGGCGAACGAGATCGCGGTGGAAGCCTTTCTCGCCGGGGCACTGGGCTTTCTCGACATCGCCAACGTGGTGGAGAGCGTGCTGGCGGAACTGCCGGCGCAGCCCGTGGTCGATGTCCGAACGCTCGTCGAGCGTGACCAGACCGCGCGCGCCGCCGCGCGCCGCATCCTCCGCCACGCATGCTGATAAGCTCTTATCGATGAATCCTTTTTTCGGCTCGGTGTTCTGGTTGCTGGTCACGCTGGGCGTGCTGGTGACCTTTCACGAATTCGGCCATTTCTGGGTCGCGCGCCGCTGCGGCGTGAAGGTGCTGCGCTTCTCGGTGGGCTTCGGCAAGGCGATCTGGAAGCGCACCGCCCGCGACGGCACCGAATACCAGGTCGCGATGATCCCGCTGGGTGGCTACGTGAAGATGCTCGACGCCCGCGAGGGAGACGTCGACGAGGCCCTGCGCGATCAGGAATTCACCGGCAAGTCGGTGTGGAAGCGCATCGCCATCGTGGCGGCTGGCCCGGGGTTCAATCTCATTTTCACGCTGGCCGCGTTCTGGGCGATGTTCATGCTCGGCCGGCCCGACGCCGCGCCGGTGGTCACCGCCGCCCCGCACAGCATGGCGGCCGAAGCGGGCGTGCGTCCGGGTGATCGCGTGCTGAGCGTGGGCGGCCAGGCCGTGTCGACCTGGACCGGCGCGATGGATGATCTGATCGATGCGTTGCTTGGTCGCGAGCCGCTGACCATGCAGGTGCGCAGCGTCGACGGCACCGTGCATCCGGTGACGCTGCCACTGAACCGGCTGCCGGCCGGCCAGGATGTGGGCCAGTACCTCGATACCCTCGGCCTGTCGCTGGCGCCCGCCGCGCCGGTGGTCGGCACGGCCCTTCCCGGCATGCCGGCCGCCCAGGCCGGCATGCGTGCCGGCGATCGTCTGGTGAGCGTCAACGGCGTGGCAATCGACGACTTCGCGCAGTTCCGGAAGCTGGTACCCGAAGAGGCGGCCAAGTCGCCGAACCTGGCGGTCGTCGTGCGGCGTGACGGCGTCACCGTGCCGCTCACCGTGGTGGCGCAGCAGGCCTCGATCGAAGGCCAGCCAAGCCGTTGGGTGATCGGCGTGGAGTCACTGCCGAGCGAGATGGCGATCCAGCACTACGGCCCGCTGAAGGCGCTCAGCGCATCGTTCAGCACGACCTGGAACAGCGCCGCACAGACCTTTCGCATGATCGGCAAGATGCTCACCGGAGAGGCTTCCACCAAGAACCTGTCGGGCGTCATCGGCATTGCCCAGGTGGCCAACCAGTCCGCCAGCATGGGCCCGGCGTGGTTCCTGAACTTCCTCGGACTGGTGTCGCTCAGCCTGTGCATCCTCAACCTGCTGCCGATCCCGCTCTTGGATGGCGGCCACCTGCTGTATTACCTTATCGAGTTGGTCAAGGGCAGCCCGGTGAGCGAGCGCACCATGATCGCCGGGCAGTACGTGGGGATCGCCCTGCTGTTCGCCATGATGGGCCTTGCGTTCTACAACGACCTTCACCGCATCCTGCTGTCGTGACGGCAGCGATGGGGTTCTTCTCCGCCGGCTGCCAGCATCGCCGGCCCGTCTCCGGGACGAGCAGTCGCGCCATTCGGGCGTTCGCGCCGCGGCGCGAGATATGCTCCTGTTCCACGCATTGTCCGGGGCGATCGTCTTGATCGTCCCGCAGAAATAACCCAACGGAATCGACGATGAAGCGTATCGCCGCCCTGATCCTGCTTGCCTCCCTCTCCGCCAACGCGCTGGCCTTCGAGCCGTTTGTCGTTTCCGATATCCGTATCGATGGTCTCAGCCGCATTTCCGCGGGCACGGTCTACAACTACCTGCCGGTGAACAAGGGCGACCAGCTCACCGAGGACGAGGCCCAGCGCGCCATCCGCGCGCTGTACAACACCAAGTTCTTCAGCGACGTGGAGCTGACCCGCGAGGGCAACATCCTGGTGGTCAAGGTGGTCGAGCGTCCGTCGATCGCCAAGCTCACCCTGCGCGGCAACAAGGACATCAAGGAAGAGGACCTGCGCAAGGGCCTCAAGGAGATCGGCCTCGCCGAGGGCGAGACCTTCGACCGGCTGTCGCTGGACCGCGTGAGGCAGGAGCTGATCACCCAGTACTACAACCGCGGCAAGTACAACGTTTCGGTTGATCCGCACGTGACGCGACTGGACCGCAACCGCGTGTCGCTGGATATCGAGATCCGCGAGGGCAAGGTCGCCAAGCTCAAGGAGATCAACATCGTCGGCAACACGGTGTTTTCCGACAAGCAGATCAAGGACAACTTCGAATCCGGCACCACCAACTGGCTGTCGTGGTATTCGAAGAACGACCAGTATTCGCGCGAAAAGCTCTCCGGCGACCTGGAGAAGCTGCAGTCGTACTACATGAACCGCGGTTACGCCGACTTCGGCGTGGACTCCACCCAGGTCACCATCGCGCCGGACAAGCGCGCCATGTACATCGCCGCCAGCATCAAGGAAGGCGAGGTCTACAAGGTCTCCGAGGTGCACCTGCTGGGCAAGCTGATCCTGCCCGAGGAAACGCTGCGCAAGCTGGTGTTCGTCAAGGCCGGCGACACGTTCAATCGCGCCGCCATCGAAGCCACGTCCGACGCCATCAAGGGCATCCTGGCGAACATCGGCTTTGCGTACGCCAAGGTCTCGCCGGTGCCCAAGCTGGACAAGGACAAGCAGACGGTCGACCTGACCTTCTACATCGAACCGGGCCAGCGCGTGTACGTGCGCCGCGTGATCTTCCAGGGCAACACCCGTACCGAAGATGACGTGATGCGTCGCCAGCTGCGCCAGCTGGAGGGCTCGTGGTACTCACAGGCGGCGATCGACCGCTCGAAAATCCGCCTGCAGCAGCTGGGCTACTTCAAGAAGGTCGACATCGACAAGCAACTGGTGCCCGGCACCGAAGACAAGGTCGACGTCACCGTTAAGGTGGAGGAGCAGTCCGCCGGCAGCCTGCAGTTCGGCGTGGGCTACTCGCAGTACTCGGGCGTCATCCTGTCGGCGTCGGTGTCGCAGAACAATTTCCTCGGCACCGGCGACAGCTTCAGCCTCGGCGCGGAAACCAGCACGTACTACAAGCGCGTCAACGCGAGCTACTACAACCCCTACCTGACCGACAACGGCATCGGCATCGGCTACAGCCTCGGCTACTCCAAGACCGACTACGGCAACACCGATTTCGCCAACTACGCCACCAGCGCCAAGTCGTTCTCGACCTACCTGGGCATCCCGGTCACCGAGACCGACAGCCTGCGCGTGGGCCTGGGCCTGAGCAGCAACAAGATCAACCTGTTCTCCGGCTACACCCCCAAGGTGCTGCTCGATTACCAGAACGCGCTGGGCAAGCGGACCATCCACGAGTGGACCGGCACGCTGGGCTGGAACCACGACACCCGCAACGGCTACTGGGCGCCGACCCGCGGCGGCCTGATCTCGCTGTCCACCGATGTCGCGCTGCCCGGCTCCACCGTGCAGTACTTCAAGGTCAGCGCCGAGGCGAACCACTACTGGCCGATCGGCGCCGGCTTCGTGCTCTATACCGACGGTCAGGTGCAGTACGGCAAGACCTACGGCAACCAGACCTACGAGCGCACGTTCGGCGACTACCAGGCCGGCGCCAAGATCGACTACCCGTTCTGGCAGAACTTCTACTCCGGCGGCGTGCGTGACGTGCGCGGTTTCCAGGACAACACCCTGGGCCCGCGCGTGTGCTCCGGCCTGACCGCCACCGGCGGGGCGGTGGTGCCGGACGCCAAGGGCAACTGCAATGGCACTTACTACAATTACGCGCAGCCGATCGGCGGTGCGTTCAAGGTGCTGGGCACCACCGAGCTGTACCTGCCGCTGCCGTTCCTGAAGGACATCAACACCGCCCGCGTGTCGCTGTTCGTCGACGTCGGCAATGCGTACCGGGACTACCAGAGCTTCAAGGCCAGCGACCTGCGCGCATCGGCCGGTATCTCACTGCACTGGCAGGCGCCGATCGGTCCGCTGATCATCAACCTGGCCACGCCGATCCGTTCCAAGCCGGAAGACCGGCACTACCAGGAGCGCATCCAGTTCACCTTCGGCAGCCAGTTCTGACGACAGGCGACAAGCCCTCGCGGCACGTCCCAGAAGCGCGGCTCCGGCCGCGCTTCTGCGTTGTGGGGCCTGCCTTCCCTTCGCCAGCGCACGGACTCTTGCGCGCGGCTCCCCTACAATGGCGCGCTTTCCGGGAGCATCCATGAGCGCCAACCACTACACGGTCAGCCAGCTGACGGAACGCTTCGGCCTGCGAGTGCACGGCGACGGCAGCCGTGTGATCGAGGGCGTCGGCACGCTGGCCGGCGCCGGTCCCGCGCAGCTCACGTTTCTTTCCAACAGCAAGTACGCAGGCCAGCTCGCCGGCACGCGCGCCGGCGCGGTGGTGCTGCGCGAGGCCGATGCCGCGCTCTGCCCGACCAACGCGCTGATCGCGCGCGATCCCTACGTGGCCTATGCGAAGATCGCCGCGCTGTTCGAGCGCCTGCCCGCCTCGCCGGCGGGTATCCATCCCTCTGCGGTGGTCTCGCCGCAGGCCCGCGTCAGCCCCAGTGCCAGCGTGGGACCGTGCTGCGTGGTGGAGGCGGACGCGGTGATCGAGGACGGCGCCGTGCTGGGTCCCCACTGCATCATCGGCGAAGGCTGCGTGGTAGGCGCGCAGTCGCGTCTGGTCGCCCGGGTGACGCTGGTGACCCGGGTGACGCTGGGCAAGCGGGTGCTGGTGCATCCGGGCGCGGTGATCGGCTCGGACGGTTTTGGCCTGGCGTTCGATACCGATCACTGGATCAAGCTGCCGCAGCTCGGCGGCGTGCGCATCGGCGACGACTGCGAGATCGGCGCCAACACCACCATCGATCGCGGCGCGCTGGACGACACCGTGCTGGAGGAAGACGTGCGCCTGGACAACCAGATCCAGATCGCCCACAACGTGCACGTGGGCGCACACACCGCGATGGCCGGCTGCGCCGCCGTGGCCGGCAGCGCGAAGATCGGCCGCTACTGCATGATCGGCGGCAACGCCGGCGTGCTCGGCCATCTCGAACTGGCCGACCGCGTTACCATTACCGCCAAGAGCCTGGTGACGCATTCGATCCGCGAGCCGGGCGAATACTCCTCGGGCACGCCGCTGCAGGACAACCGCCAGTGGCGCAAGAACGCCGCCCGCTTCAAGCATCTCGATGATTACGCGCGCCGCCTGTCGGCGCTGGAGAAGGACAGCAACAATGAGTGATTACGCCACGGACTTCAGCCTGCCGGTGCATGTCGAGCAGATCCAGCAGTTGCTCCCGCATCGCTATCCGTTCCTGCTGGTGGACCGGGTGATCGAGCTGGATCCGGACAAGCGCGTGGTGGCACTGAAGAACGTCACCATGAACGAGCCGTTCTTCCAGGGCCACTTTCCCGGCCACCCGGTGATGCCCGGCGTGCTGATCGTCGAGGCGATGGCGCAGGCGGCCGGCCTGCTCACCCAGATCAGCAGCCGCCTGAAAGGCGAGCAGGGCAGCCCGCTGTTCTATCTGGCCAAGATCGACAACGCCCGCTTCGCCTCCCCGGTGGTGCCCGGCGACCAGCTGCGGCTGGAGGTGACGCTCAAGCGGCTGATGCGCGGCATGGGCCTGTTCTTGGCGCGCACCGTGGTGGACGGCAAGGAAGTGGCCAGCTGCGAACTGATGTGCGCCGCAAGGACCGAAAAATGAGCCACGCCGCATCGATCCACCCCACCGCGCAGATCGATCCGTCGGCCGTCCTGGGCGACAACGTCAGCGTCGGCGCCTACAGCGTGATCGGCCCGGAAGTGGAGATCGGTAGCGGCACCGTCATCGGTCCGCATGTGGTGATCGAGGGGCCCACGCGCATCGGCAGCGACAACCGCATCAGCCAGTTCGCCTCGCTCGGCGGCGACCCGCAGGACAAGAAGTTCAAGGGCGAGCGCACCGAGCTGGTCATCGGTGATCGCAACCTGATCCGCGAGTTCGTCACCATCAACCGCGGCACCGGAGACGGCGGCGGCATCACCCGCATCGGCAACGACAACTGGCTGCTGGCCTACGTGCACGTGGCGCACGACTGCCAGATCGGCGACCACGTGGTGTTCTCCAATTACTCGGCGCTGGCCGGACACGCGGAGATCGGCGACTGGACGATTCTTTCCGGCTATTCGGGCGTGCACCAGTTCTGCAAGGTCGGTGCGCATGCCTTCATCGGCATGGGCTGCCTGGTCGGTTCGGACGTGCCGCCGTTCGTGATGATGGCCAACGAGACCCGCGGTCGCCCGCGCGGCATCAACAGCGAGGGCCTCAAGCGCCGCGGGTTTGACGCCGCTCGCATCTCGGCGATCAAGCGCGCCTATCGCACGCTGTACATGGCCGGCCTGAGCCAGGCCGAGGCGCGCGAACAGCTCGCCGCACAGGCGCAGGACAGCGAAGACGTGCGCGCCATGCTCGAGTTCCTCGACCGCAGCGAGCGCGCGCTCGCCCGATGAGCGCCCCGCTTGTCGGGCAATCAGGCACGGGCTCTTGCTCCTGCTTTTTCCCGAGGTAGGGACATCGGTTATGGATTTGAACGAAGTCTCGCAGGACTCCCCGCTCATCGCCGTCATCGCCGGCGAAGAATCCGGCGACCAGCTCGGCGGCGATCTGCTGGCTGCGCTGCGCACGCGCTACCCGCAGGCCCGCTTCATCGGCATCGGCGGCACGCGGATGCAGGCGCAGGGGTTGCAGAGCTGGTACGACATGGCCGAGCTCTCGCTGTTCGGACTGGCCGAAGTGCTGCGCCATCTGCCGCGGCTGCTCAAGCTGCGCAAGGAACTGACCGCGCGCCTGATCGCCGCCCGGCCGGACGTCGTGATCGGCATCGACGCCCCCGACTTCAACCTCGGCCTCGAACGCCGCCTGCGCGAGGCGGGCATCCGTACCGTGCACTACGTCAGCCCCTCGGTGTGGGCGTGGCGCGAGAAGCGCGCCGAGAAGATCGGCCGCAGCGCCGACCGCGTGCTGTGCCTGTTTCCCATGGAGCCGCCGATCTACGCGCGTCACGGCGTCGACGCGCGCTTCGTCGGCCACCCGCTGGCCGACCGCTTCCCGATGGTCGGCGATCGCGCTGGCGCCCGTGACGCGCTCGGGCTGCCGCACGACGTGCCCGTGCTGGCGGTGCTGCCCGGCAGCCGCGGATCGGAGATCGAGCGGCTGGGCGCGATCTTCCTCGACGCCGCAGCGCGGGTGGCTGCGGCGATGCCCGGGCTGCGGGTGGTGATTCCGGCTGCCAACGCGCGCGTGCGGTCCCGTTTGGAGGCGATGCTGGCGCAGATCGGCCGCCATTGGCCGGTGCCGCCGATGCTGATCGACGGCCATGCGCACGAAGCGATGCTGGCCGCCGACGTGGTGCTGCTCGCCTCCGGCACCGCCACGCTGGAGGCGATGCTGGCCAAGCGGCCGATGGTGGTCGGCTATCGGGTCGCGCCCACCAGTTACCGTATCGCCCAGCTGCTGCGCATGCTCAAGACCGACATCTACTCACTGCCCAACGTGCTCGCGCGCGCCAACGGGCTGGACCATCCGCTGCCCGTCTCCGAACGCATGCAGGACGACTGCACCGCCGCCCATCTGGCCGACGATACGCTGGCCCTGTTCAACGACAGCGAACGTCGCGGGCAGATCGTGGCCACTTTCGAACAGCTGCACCGCGCGCTGCGCGTGGACCTGCAAGGACACGCAGGTGACGCCGCTGCCGCGGCAGTAGCAGACGTTATCGAGCGCAATGACGCGCGCGCTTGAGCCACGGCCCGCCCGGCTGGTCGCCGGCGTCGACGAAGCCGGACGCGGACCGCTGGCCGGACCGGTGGTGGTGGCGGCGGTGATCCTCGATCCGGCAAGGCCGATCGTCGGCCTGGACGACTCCAAGAAACTCAGCGAGAAGAAACGCGAGGCACTCTATCCGCAGGTGATCGAGCGCGCGCTGGCGCACTGCGTGATCGTGGTCGAGGCCGGGGAAATCGACCGGCTCAACATCTTCCAGGCCACCATGGCCGGCATGAGTCGCGCCGTGGCGGGGCTGCCGCTCACCGCACACGAGGCGCTGATCGACGGCAACAAGCTGCCGCGGGACCTGCCCTGCGCCGGTCGCGCCATCGTCGGCGGCGATGCACTGGAGCCGGCGATCAGCGCCGCATCGATCCTCGCCAAGGTCACCCGGGACCGCCTGATGGTGGCGCTGGATGCGCTGCACCCCGGCTACGGTTTCGCCGTGCACAAGGGCTATCCCACGCCCGCCCATCTCGATGCACTGCAGCGGCTGGGACCGTGCCCGCAGCACCGGCGCAGCTTTGCCCCGGTGACGCGGGCGGTGGAACAGATCGCCCTGTTCTGACCCCGGGGGCGGCGAGCCACCAAGCACAAGCAGGGCCACCGGGAGTTCATGAATGCGTGTCTGATGGCATGCGTCGGCGCCCATCAGCCGGCGTAGGATTTCGATCACCCCGATGGCATGGCATCGGACGCTTCAAGGCAGCACCAGGCAACCCTTCGGGCGCCCGACGCATCCATCGCATCAAGGACACCAGGTGGCGGCCGGTCCGGCCTTCCGACCGCCCCATCACGCACGGATGCTGTCCGGTCCGACGCGCGCGACACGACCGGCAGCATCTCCCCAACACGGCGGAGACCCCGCCAGGAGTTGCGCCATGAAAACGCAGCCGACCTCTCCCCTGAAAACACCCGAACCGTCGAGCAACCTGCCCACCCCCACGATGGCAGGCCCCTGCAATACGCCCGCCACGGCGCCGGAGCCACCACGCCACCGCGACTACGACGGTCGCGGCCTGGGCATCGGCCCACTCGACCATCTGGCCCCCACCGTCAACAACGAGCGCTTCGCCATCCGTTGATTGACCATGCACCGGCGGGCCGCCCACGCGGCCCGCACGGCGCACGCCAGGCGCGGCCTCACCCGTGCTGCCGCCGCACGATGTCAATTCTTGCCGCACCGTGGGGGCGCGGCTAGGCTGGGCGACCACCTCGCGCGTGCACCATGTCAGCCCGCTACGTTCACCTGCACCTGCACAGCGAATACTCGCTGGTCGATTCGACCATCCGCATCAAGGCGCTGGTCGACGGCTGCGTGCGCGCCGGCATGCCGGCGGTGGCGCTCACCGACGACAGCAACATGTTCGCACTGGTGAAGTTCTACAAGGCCTGCAGCGCGGCCGGCATCAAGCCGATCGGCGGCTGCGACCTGTGGGTCAGCCCGGCGGACGACCCGCGCCCGTGGCGGCTCACCGTGCTGTGCCAGAACCGCCCCGGCTACCTGAACCTCTCGCGGATGGTGTCGCGCGCCTGGCGTGACGGCCAGCACGGCGGCAAGGCCATGATCGACGCGATGTGGCTCACGCCGGACGCCACCGACGGCCTGATCGCCCTGCTCGGCCGTGACAGCGAGATCGGCCGCATCGCCGTCAACCAGGGCATCGACGCCGCCTCAGCGCGCCTTCGCCCGCTGCTGCGGCTGTTTCCTGACCGGCTCTATCTGGAACTCACCCGCTGCGGCCGCGAGGGCGAGGAAACCTGGAACACCGCCGCGCTGGCACTGGCCACCGAACTGAACCTGCCGGTGATCGCCAGCAACGACGTGCGCTTCCTCAGGCAGGAGGATTTCGAGGCGCACGAGGCGCGCGTGTGCATCAACCAGGGCCGCGTGCTGGCCGATCCCAAGCGCCCGCGCGACTACGCCGACCAGCAGTACCTGAAGTCGCCCGAGGAAATGCAGGCGCTGTTCGCCGACCTGCCCGAGGCGCTGGAAAACACCGTCGAGCTGGCCAAACGCTGCAACCTCGAACTTACCTTCGGCACCTACTACCTGCCGGCCTTCCCGGTGCCGGACGGCCACGACCTGGCCAGCTACATCCGCGAGCTGTCACGCCAGGGCCTGAAGGAACGCCTGGCCACCGCGCCGCTGGCGCCCGGCAAGACCCTGGCCGAGTACGAAGAGCGGCTGGAGCGCGAGCTCGACGTCATCATCAAGATGGGCTTCCCCGGCTACTTCCTGATCGTGGCCGACTTCATCAACTGGGGTAAGCAGAACGGCATCCCGGTCGGCCCCGGGCGCGGCTCGGGCGCCGGCTCGCTGGTCGCCTGGGTGCTGAAGATCACTGACCTGGACCCGCTGCAGTTCGACCTGCTGTTCGAGCGCTTCCTCAATCCCGAACGCGTGTCGATGCCCGACTTCGACATCGACTTCTGCATGGATCGCCGCGACGAGGTGATCGACTACGTATCGCGCAAGTACGGCCGCGACCACGTCAGCCAGATCATCACCTACGGTTCGATGGCGGCCAAGGCGGTACTGCGCGATTCCGGCCGCGTGCTCGGCATGGGCTACAACGCGGTCGACAAGATCGCCAAGCTGATCCCGCCGCGCCCGCTCGATCTCACGCTGTCCGACGCACTCGGCCGCAGCGAGAAATCGAAGAAGGAGACCGACCGCGTCGTCAAGGAATTCTGCGAGCTGTACGAGCAGGACGAGGACGAAGCGCGCCCGCTGATCGACCTCGCGCTCAAGCTGGAAAACCTCACCCGCAACGCCGGCAAGCACGCCGGCGGCGTGGTGATCGCACCGACCCCGCTGACTGATTTCGCGCCGCTGTACTCGGAGCCGGGCGGCGGCGGCGTGGTGACCCAGTACGACAAGGACGACGTCGAAGCGGTCGGCCTGGTGAAGTTCGACTTCCTCGGCCTGCGCACGCTGACCATCATCGACTGGGCGGTGAAGGCGATCAACGCGCGGCGTGCGAAAACCGGCGAAGCGCCGCTGGACATCTCGCAGCTGCCGCTGGACGACCCGGCACCCTACGAGCTGCTGAAGAAGGCGCAGACCGTCGCCGTGTTCCAGCTCGAATCGGCCGGCATGCAGCGCATGCTCAAAGACGCCAGGCCCGACCGCTTCGAGGACATCATCGCGCTGGTGGCGCTGTACCGCCCCGGCCCGATGGACCTGATCCCGGCGTTCGTGGCGCGCAAACACGGCCGCGAGGAAGTGGAATACCCCGACCCGCGCGTCGAGCCGATCCTGAAAGAGACCTACGGCATCATGGTCTATCAGGAGCAGGTGATGCAGATGGCGCAGATCGTGGGCGGTTACTCGCTCGGCGGCGCCGACCTGCTGCGCCGCGCGATGGGCAAGAAGAAGCTCGAGGAGATGGCCAAGGAGCGCGCCAAGTTCCGCGAGGGCGCGGCGAAGGACGGCCTCACCGCCGAGAAGGCCGACCAGATCTTCGACCTGATGGAGAAGTTCGCCGGCTACGGCTTCAACAAGTCGCACGCGGCCGCCTATGCGCTGGTGTCCTACCAGACCGCCTGGCTGAAGGCGCACTACCCGGCCGAGTTCATGGCCGCGACGATCTCCTCGGACATGGACAACACCGACAAGGTGGTGACCTTCCTCGACGAGTCGCGCGCCATCGGCATCGCCGTGCTGCCACCGGACGTGAACGCCTCGGAGTTCATGTTCGTGGCCACTGAGCCGGACACACCCTCCGCATCCGGACGCCAAGGCGCCCGGACGATCCAGTACGGCCTGGGCGCGATCAAGGGTGTGGGCCAGGGTGCCTGCGAGGCGATCGTCGCCGAGCGCGCGAATGGCCGGTACACCGACCTGGCCGACTTCTGCCGCCGCGTCGATCCGACCAAGCTCAACCGCCGCGTGCTCGAGGCGCTGATCTACTCCGGCGCGCTCGACGCGCTCGCCCCCACCCGCGCCAGCCTGATGCTGCAGCTGCCCGATGCAATCAAGGCGGCCGAACAGCACCTGCGCGACAAGCAGTCCGGCCAGAACGACATGTTCGGTGCGGCGATGGGCACCATCACGCCGGTGCTGCAGATCGACCTGCCCACCGCGCCCGAGTGGCCGCTGGAAGACAAGCTCAAGGGCGAGCGCGACACGCTCGGCCATTACCTCTCCGGCCATCCCACCGACCCGTGGAAGGACGAGCTGGCGCAGCTGTCCACCTGCCCGCTCGGCGAGATCGTCGATCGCTACCAGCCGCCCAAGCCGCGCAAGAACGACGACGGCGAAGCCAACCGCTTCCGCCGGGGGCCGGATACGCCGTGGACCGTGGCCGGCATGGTCACCGCCGTGCGCAAGCGCGGCGACAGCGACGCCTTCGTACGGCTGGAAGACGGCACCGGCACCATCGAGGTGAGCTTCTTCGGCGAGCTGTTCCAGCAGGTCGCCCCGCTGCTCACCCGCGACGAGATGCTGATCGTCGAAGGCGGCCTGCGCATCGATGACTTCTCCGGCGGCGGGTTCCAGGTGCGCGCGCGCAGCGCGATGACCCTGGCCGACGCCTGCCGCCGCCACGCCCGGCTGCTGCGGCTGAAGCTCAACGGCATCACGCCGGACTTTCCCGCCCAGCTGCAGCGCACTCTGGCCGGCTTCCGCGGCGGGCGCGCCAGCGTGGTGCTGCACGGCTACCACAACCGCGACGCCCAGGCCGACCTCGAACTGGGCGAAGCCTGGCGGGTGGAGGCCATCCCCGATCTGCTGCGGGCCGTGCGCGCCCTGCCGGGCGTGGAAGCGGCCCGCCTGCGCATCGTCAAAAGCCAGGAGTAGGAGCGCACCCTGTGCGCGACCGCTGTTGGGCCTGATCGACAGCAAAGCCAAAAAGCCTTCGCGCACAGAGCCTGCCCCGGACTCGATCCGGGGGTGCGCTCCTACAATACGGCGGCGTTCTCGCGTTTTTCCGCTCCCCGCTATACTGGCCCGCTTACTGTCCTGAACCGCGCCGAATGAACCCCAACTTCCTCGATTTCGAACAACCCATTGCCGAGCTGGAAGCGAAGATCGACGAGCTTCGCCAGGCCAGCGACGGGCAGGCGTTCAATATCGACGACGAGGTGCGCCGCCTGCGCGAGAAGCTCAAGGTCAAGACCGCCGAGATCTTCCGCAACCTCAATTCCTGGCAGGTCACCCAGCTGTCGCGCCATCCCGGCCGTCCGTACACGCTCGACTACATCGGCGCGATCTGCGAGGAATTCCACGAACTGGCCGGCGACCGCGCGTTTGCCGACGACGCCGCCATCGTGGGTGGCCTGGGCCGCATCAACGGCCGCTCGGTGATGATCATCGGCCACCAGAAGGCGCGCGACACCAAGGGCAAGGTGCGCCGCAACTTCGGCATGCCGCGCCCGGAGGGTTACCGCAAGGCGCTGCGCCTGATGAAGATGGCCGAGCGCTTCGGCCTGCCCGTGTTCACCTTTATCGACACCCCGGGCGCCTACCCCGGCGTGGGCGCCGAAGAGCGCGGCCAGAGCGAGGCGATCGCCCGCAACCTGCTGGAGATGGCCGAGCTGAAGGTGCCGGTGATCTGTACGGTGATCGGCGAAGGTGGCTCGGGCGGCGCGCTGGCGATCGGCGTGGGCGACCGCACCATCATGCTGCAGTACTCGATCTACTCGGTGATCTCGCCCGAGGGCTGCGCCTCGATCCTGTGGAAGAGCCAGGACAAGGTGCGCGACGCCGCCGACGCGATGGGCGTCACCGCCCCGCGCCTGCTCGAGCTCGGTCTGATCGACAAGGTGGTGCGCGAACCGCTCGGCGGCGCGCACCGCAACGCGCACTCCATGGCGATCCGCCTCAAGGCCGTGCTGCTCAACGAGCTGGACAAGCTCGAAGCGATGAACGTCAGCGACCTGCTGGCCCAGCGCTACCAGCGCCTGCGCGGCTACGGCGCCTACACGCAGGGCTGATTCGGCGCCGGCACGGCTGCTATCGTCAGGCGCGAACGGAATCGCCCCTGGACGAGGTTTGCCATGCTTCGTATCGCCCTGGCCGCAGCGCTCACGCTGTTTGCGCCGATCGCCACCGCCGCCGACACGCCGTCCATCACCACGCCCGAGGCGCTTCGCACTTACCTGCGTGACACGCCGATCGAGCGTTCACCGCT
>DASUJJ010000155.1:0-10776 GCA_036279335.1 Dyella sp. | reverse complement strand
GTCCGTTCGGCGACATCCTGAACCGTAGGAGCGCACCCCCCGATCGAGTCGAGGGCAGGCTCTGTGCGCGAATGCTCTTGGCGACGTGACGAAGAGCATTCGCGCACAGGGTGCGCTCCTACATGTTTCGATTGTTCTGTGGCGTCGCGCTAGTGTTCGACACTTGTCCGGCCACCATCGCGCGCCGGTGAGCATCCAATCGAACCCCGTTACCGGCAGAACCAGGGCAAGCACCATGCACTCAGACTCCCCCTCCCGCGTCGACCCCACCGGCCTGCGCGAATACTCGGTGGTGTTCACCGACCGCGCGCTCAATCACATGTCGCAGCGTTTCCAGCAGGTGATGCGCGACCTGTCGGCTCGGCTGAAGGAGGTCTACCGCGCCCATGCGGTGGCGCTGGTGCCCGGTGGCGGTACGGCCGGCATGGAGTCGGTGGCGCGGCAGTTTGCGCAGGGCAGGGATGTGCTGGTGATTCGCAACGGGTGGTTCAGCTATCGCTGGAGCCAGATTTTCGAGATGGGTGGCATCGCTGCGCAGACAATCGTGCTCAAGGCCCGCGCCACCCACGCCGCACATCAGGCGCCGTTCGCGCCGCCGCCGATCGAAGAGGTGGTCGCGGCCATTGCCGAGCACCGGCCGGCCGTGGTGTTTGCGCCGCACGTGGAGACGTCCGCGGGCTTGCTGCTGCCCGATAATTACCTGGCGCGTGTGGCAATGGCCGTGCACGCGCATGGCGGCCTGTTCGTGCTGGATTGCATCGCCAGCGGGGCGCTGTGGGTCGACATGCAGCAGGTGGGCGTGGACGTGCTGATCTCTGCGCCGCAGAAGACCTGGAGCGCGACGCCCAGCGCCGCCATGGTGATGCTGTCCGCCGAAGCGGAGGCGCGCCTCGCGACCACGCAGAGCTCCAGCTTCACGCTGGATTTGGCGAAGTGGCGCGGCATCATGGCCGCCTACGAAAACGGCGGTTTTGCCTATCACGCCACGCTGCCCACGGACGCGCTGGCGCAGCTGCGTGACGCGATGGTCGAGACCATGGACATGGGGCTGGAAAATGCCCGCAACGCGCAGCGCGAGTTGGGCGACAAGGTGCGCGCCGCGCTGGTTCGCCGGGGATTTCCCAGCGTGGCGGCCGAGGGCTTCCAGGCGCCGGGCGTGGTGGTGAGCTACACCGAGGACGACGCCATCCACAAGGGCAGCGCGTTTGCCGCGCAGGGGCTGCAGATTGCCGCCGGCACACCGCTGGCCTGCGACGAACCTGCCGACTTCAAGACCTTCCGCATCGGCCTGTTCGGGCTGGACAAGCTCAAGGATGTCGACGGCACGGTGCAGCGGCTGGAGGAGGCGCTGGCGCGTATCGCGGGGTAATGCCCCCGCGATGCCGAAGGGCGGATTCGCTCAACGCCGTTGGCGAGCTGCGCCACGGGGAGAACCCGCTTGCGCCGCCTCGCGATCGGCCCGGTTCGCCCGCTCAAGTCCAATACGACGCTGGCGGAAGGCTCCTCAGGCAGCTGTCTGACCCATTGCCTTCGCGCTTTCCCGCGGAGTCAGATGCGTTGCCGGATCCCGGCGAACGTCGACCAGCTGGCGAGGCCATGCTGGCGGGCCATGCGGCGGTAGTAGATCGGGTTGGCGACGGCCATGAACCCGGCGACGAACAGCGATGCCCACCACAACATCGCCAGGGTGGGCGGATGCCCCGTGATGGGTCGCAGCCACGCCATGAGCCCGAACAGGAGCCACAGGAGCAGAACCAGCAACGCGCCCAGGAGGGCCGACACGGCCACCATGGCTGGCAAGCCCAGAAACGGTGGCGGCGGCAGGAAGATGCCTGCCGACCACAAGGCGCTCCAGAGCGGTGGCGCGCAGTTGCGCCGGGCAACTCCGCGGTCGTCCATGTATTTCAAGTACGCCTCGACGCGTTGCCTGGGCTGCATGACGTGATCCGGAAAGGCAGCGCGCGCCCTGCTGCTGCGTTGAGGTGGTGTCCGTTTTCTCAGCGCGCAGGATATCGGCAAGCTTCGCGCAGATCGCGCCTGCACGACGGTGGCCCGAACGCACTGCCGAAAAGCGGATGTGCCGGCCAACGTTCGTCAAGGCGCCGGCACCGCGCAGGGCGAATCCAGTGCGCCGCCTTTGCTCGCCTCCGTCGCTCAGCGCGCAACCTCCACCATCACCTCGTTCCGCCGCATGAACCACAAGGTCCACGGCGGGTTGTACTGCGCCAGCGATACCGGACCGATGGCGTGGAGACCGTGCGCGCTCGCCTCTGCCAGCAATTCGCGGGTGTTCGATTGCACGTCATCCGGTCTGGCCAGGCCGGAGAAGCGCAGCACGGCGAAGCGGGCGGGGGCGGTGGTGCGCAAGGTGACCCGGGCATCGTCGGGGATCGGCAGCGTTTCCAGCGTCCACGCGCTCGGCATGGTGAAGCGGACGATCCACGTGCCTGAAGCGCCTTGGGTCTGTGCCACCGGCGCGGTCATCGCGATTTTCTCGCTGGCCGCTTGCTGGGCCACGGGCGCCGTCATGGCGATGCTCTGGCGCTTTTTGTTGCCGCCGAAGATGTAGCCCGCCAGCAGGCGGAAGCCTTTGCTGGCCGCTTCCTTCTGGTCGCCTTCCACGGTCACTTCAGCCACCACGAGGGCGGGGTAGTCGCGGACCTCGAAGTGGCCGTCGCGAAGCACCGATGTGTAGCGGGGCGTTTCAACGGCCATGGCGGCCGTTCCAATCGTGGCGAGCAGCAGTACACCAGCGAGCGTCCATCGTTTCATGGCGGCGGGGCACTCCGATTTTCTTCATGGTTGGATCCGCGGCGGCTGCGGGCAAAGCGTCCGTGCCCACGTTCCGGAATGTGATATGCCCCGGTGCATCAGCAAGGTGTGAGAGTGCCCTGCGGAGCGGGAGCGTGCAGCTGGAATGGCATGGCATGCGATGACCTCGGTGCGAGCGGTGGATGCGCCACGTGCATGGACGCGTGCTACCGCGTGGCGTTGTGCAACGTTCCCGCTGCAGCGCCCCGACGCCGCTACCATGACGGCATGTCCAAGCTGCTGCTCAACCTGCGTAACGTACCCGACGACGAAGCCGACGAGGTGCGCGCGATGCTCGACGCGCAAGGCATCGCGTTCTATGAAACCCGGCCCAGTCTCTGGGGCGTCTCGGCGGGCGGCATCTGGGTGACGGAGGACGCAGCCTTCGCCGATGCCCAGCGGGCCATGGCCGACTACCAGCAGCAGCGCAGCGAGCGCGCACGAGCCGACTATGCGGCGGCCAAACGCGAAGGCGTGGCGCTGACGTTCTTCGCGATGCTTCGCGCCGAACCCGTGCGCGTGATGACGGTCGTGTTGTCCATCCTTGGCTTGCTCGCGCTGGTGATGCTTCCGATGCTGCTGTTGCGCGGGTAGCGCTGTCGGGTGGGCGAATACCCGCGCGGGGCGCGGTGCATGGCATCGGCGCGGGCCCCGACATTGGTCGTAGACAGTGCGGCGCTCTCGTTGGCCGACCCGCGGGGATACCGCGTCAGATCAGAGCCTGCCGCTCGCCGTGCGCAAGATTCCCCGACCTCATCCCGGGCGTTTTGTCGCAGGCTCTCCGCGGGCCATCGGTGTGGCGTCTGGCTAAGCTTTCGGGGCTGATTTCGATGCGCGCGATGGCTGTCGACAGGGGTTGCCTGCGCGCGCTGCCAGCAGGGGAGGCGGCAGACGAGCGAGTTCCGCGCTCATCGTGGCCCACAGACCATATCCGGCAGGTTGTCTGCCATCCAGGAGCAATTGCATGTTCAGTCACGTCATGGTGGGTTCCAACGATATCGAGCGCTCGCAGCGCTTCTACGATGCACTGCTGGGCGTTGTCGGTGCGGGCAAGCCGCTGCGCAACGTGGCGAGCACGGGCCATGTGCGGCTGTTCTATCCGCACGACGGCAGCATGTTCTGCGTGAGCGAGCCGATCAACGGCGAGGCGGCGTCGTGCGCCAACGGCGGCACGGTGGGTTTCAAGTGCAGCTCGCCGGAACAGGTGCAGCAGTTCCACGATGTGGCGGTCGCCCACGGCGGCGCCTCGATCGAGGCGCCGCCGGGCCTGCGTGAGGGTTCGCTGGGTGCGATGTACCTTGCCTATGTGCGCGATCCGGACGGCAACAAGCTTTGCGCGATGTATCGCCCGGGCTGAGCCGGAGCAGGGGCGTGAGGTGGTTTCTCCGCCTCTCTTTGCGTGGGTGCGGGCCCACCGTTGGGCGCCGCACTTGTCTGTCATTTCTTGTTCAAGCGTGAGCCATCAGGGGGCAACCATGCGCCATCTACTGACCGTCGCCGGCAGTCTGTTTTTTCTCTTCGCTCCGGTGGTGGCATGCAGCGCCCCGGCGGGGGCCGCCGGCGACCGTACCGAGCATCTCCTGCAGCAGCTGGCCGATGCGCACGGCCCTTCGGGCTTCGAGGAACCGGTGCGCGCGATCATGGTGCGCGAGATGAAGCCGTTCGCCGACAGCATCACGTACGACGGCTTGGGCTCGGTGATTGCGCGGCACGGCTCGTCCGGCCCGCGGATCATGCTCGATGCCCACATGGACGAACTCGGCGGCATGGTGCGGCGGGTCACGCCCAACGGCTTTCTCTCGATGCAGATGCTGGGCGGCTGGCTGGATCAGGCCATCCCGGACCAGCGCTGGGTGATCCTCGGTTCCAAGGGGCCGGTGAAAGCCGTCACCGGCATCCGCGATATCCACGTGGTGCCCGCGGCCGAGCGTGGCACGGTGTATCCGCGCGACGGCCTGTATCTCGACGTGGGCGCGCGCACGGCGGCGGAAGTGGCGGCGCTGGGTATCGAGCCGGGTGATCCGGTGGTGCCCGATGCCCCGTTCGAGGTGCTCAACGGCACCAGCCGTTACCTCGGCAAGGCTTGGGACGACCGGGTCGGCTGCGCGGTGGTGATCGAGGCGCTGCGCCGGCTGGCCAAGGCTGGACATCCCAACCAGCTGTTCGTCGCGGCCACCACGCAGGAGGAGATCGGCCTGCGCGGCGCGCATACGGCGGCCGAGGTGATCAAGCCGGATATCGGCATCGCCATCGAGGGTGGCATCACCGGCGACAGCCCGGGGCGCAATCCGGAGGAAACGCAGGCCGTGCTGGGCGGCGGCCCGGGCATCTTCCTGTACGACAGCTCGGCCCTGCCGAACCGCCGCATGGTGGCGCTCACCGAGCAGATCGCTGCGGCGAAAAACATTCCGCTGCAGCGCGATCTGGTGCAGGGCTACGGCGACGACTCGGCCGAGATCCAGAAATCCAACGGCGGCGTGCCCACGGTGAACCTGGTGGTGCCGGTGCGCTACACGCACGCGCACAACGGCGTGATGGACCGTGCCGACTTCGATCGCATGGTCGATCTGGTGGTCGCCATGATCCAGAAGATGGATGCGGCCACGGCCGCCCATCTGCGCGACTTCACGCCCGACGGGGCGGCGCACTGAGGCGAGGTTTTTGCGGGCGTTCCGATAGCGTCGCGGGCAGATGACTGCGCGGGGAGTGCCGGTGAGCGGAGATGTGAGGCGCAGGTTTTCTTCAGGCGTATGTTCGCGGAAACCTGCGCGCGGAAACGGCATTGCGCGGCGCGGTTCGGCACGGCTGCATGCGTAGCCGTGCACCCGGGGCAACGCATCGGCTTTCGGGGCATCACCACATGTCGGGAAACCCGCCGACCTCGCTGAGACGGCTCGCTGCGAGCCTGCTGCTCGGCAGCTTTCTTCATCGGCCAACGGATGGCCCACGGAGTCCGCCATGCGCATGCTGATGCAGTTCGATCACCGCCCGCAGGAGCCGCGCTGGATCGCGGTGAACGACGGGGTGATGGGCGGGCGCTCGACCGGTGGCCCCGCCCTGGCCGACGGGCTGCTGGAGTTCAGCGGCATGCTGTCGCTGGCCAACAACGGCGGCTTTTCGTCGGTGCGCAGCGTCGGCAGCGACTTCGACCTGAGCGACGCCACCGCGGTGGTGCTGCGGGTGCGTGGCGATGGCCGTCGCTACCAGCTGCGGCTGGCGACCGATGCGCGCCATCGCGGCCTGACGGTTTCCTACGGCGCCTCGTTCGACACCACGGCGGGCGAGTGGATTGAGCTGCGTGTGCCGCTGGCATCGCTGGAGCCGTCGGTGCGCGGCACCCGCCTGCCGGGCCCACCGCTGGATCCGTCGCAGGTGCGCGAGCTCGGCCTGCTGATCGCAGACAAGCGTGAGGGCGCGTTTGCGCTGGCGGTGGACTGGATCGCGGTGGAGTAGGCATGCGGGCCATATGTCCGGCGGACGGCCTGATGCGATAACGCCGCCGGGCCTGCGCCGTCGGGCACCAGCGTCTTAGCGCGCGTCCAGCTCGTGATGGATCAACACCACGCACTGCGACGCGAACAGCATCGTCGAGCCCAAGGTGATCTTCTTCGCGCCCAGGCGTTCGAGGCTGTGGAAGGTCTTCTTCGGCATCGGGATGTGGTCGGTGAGCAGGAAGCAGGGGTTGCCGGCGAACGCCTGTTCGCGGATCGGCGCGCCCTTGCGATCCATCACGAACAGCTGGTGATCCTCGGCCAGCTCCTGCACCAGCCGCTCGAAGCTCACCGTGCGCACGGTGACACCCGGGGTGACCGGACGCGTCTGTTCCTTGCCCATGCCGGTGGAGGCATCCAGCGCCCTGGCCACCACGGCCAGTAGCGTGCGCTCATCGAAACCGCCGATGTCGGTAAGCGCGTTGGCATCGAAGCGGACGGTGCGTGAATAGTCCTGCGTGCTTTCCAGCACCAGATAGACGACGACATCCGCCCGATGCGACTGCGCCACGAAGATGGCGTTCATCAGCGTGTGCGCAAGGATTTCGGTGTGCGCTTCCTTGCCGACGCCGGCGAGCAATTTCTGGCTGTCGGTGGGGGCGGCGCGCGCTCGGAGTACGAAGGTCCGCATGGGTGTCCCGGTTGATGTTTCGGGCGGCCCTGGGAGGCACGCCGTGGGTGGATTGTCCACGAGGAATGGGCCGACAGACAGGGTGTGCGACCCCGACGTTTTACTGGCGCGCCTAGAGCGGATGCTGCCGATAGAACAGCTCCAGCTGCCGATACACGTCTGGCAGGTGCTCGCGCAAGGTGGCCGGTGCCTCGAAGAACTGCTCGCTGACTACCGCGAAGAACTCGGCCGGGTTCTCCAGGCCGTACGGATCGATCGGCAGCGGCACACCCTTGTGGTGGTCCTCGCACAGGCGCTTCCATGCGCTGGAGAAAACCTCGGTCCACACGCGCGGATCCATGCGCCGGTGCAGCGGCGGGAAGCCATTGGCGACGCCGTTCTGCAGGTCGAGCTTGTGCGCCATTTCGTGGATCACCACGTTGTGCCCGGGCCTCGTGCCGGCGTCGAGCACGTCGGCCCACGACAGGATCACCGGCCCGCGTCCCCACGCCTCGCCGGCCATGATGGCGTTGCTCTGGTGCACCACGCCGGCGTCGTCGGTGCGGGTGCGGCGGGGCATGAAGGCGTCCGGATACACGATGACGCTGTGCCAGCCGTCATACCCGTCCAGCCCCAGTTGCAGGATGGGGATGCAAGCGTGCGTGGCGAGCAGCACGCGGTCGGCATCATCCAGCTCCAGCCCCTGCACCGGCTCGATCGACTTCTCGCGCAAAAACAGCGTGGCCAGCACGCGCAGCGCGGCCTGGTCGGACGCGCCCAGCCGCCGCGCCGGGGCGCAACGCCGCAGCGCGCCTTGCCACAGCGCTTCGGCAATCGGATATCGCGCGACGATGCGCTGCACGCGCCACTGTCTGATCTTGTTGAACATGGCCACGTGCTGGAGAGAGTCGCAAGACCCGTAAGGTCAGGGTGGATGGGCGCTTTCTCAAGAATGCGGGCCGATCCGGGGCTCGCTGGCGCCTGCCGACATATGGAAGGGCTGGCGGAAGGCCCGCGGTCTGGCTCGCCGCACGGCGGCTGACCGGGCACGTCGTGCATCAGCGCCGGGTTGCGCACGAAATCGGCCAGGCCCTGCGCGCAGGCGCGCTCTTCCGGCAGTCGCCACAGGTACGACCAATGCACGTGGGCGAAGCCGCGGGTGTGCTCATCCCCCTCGATCCACTGGCCGCATTGTTCCGGTAGACGGAAGCCGCTGCCGATGGCCGTCCCGGTGCGTGCCGTGCCGCGGTGTGACAGGCGATGCACGTCACGCCGCAAGCCCGCGCTGATGAGGTGGCGGATTTCAGCGCCTTGCCGGTGGTCTGCGGTAGCGCGCCCCGGCTTCCTGTTGCGCATGCACACGGCCATCACCGAGACGGCGGATACTCGTGTGGCTGGTGCAACGCTCCGCAATCCCTGGCGAGCTGCATCGCCCCGCATCGCCGGTCATTTCGGCGACCGCTACTTCGCTTCGCCGCGGCGCGTGTCGCCCCGAGACAGACATGACTGATGGCGCTGGCGTTCCACGCTGGCGCGCATGTTGCTGCCGCCTTCTGTGCGTGGCCCACCGGTGGGGCCAGCGCGACGGCGGCTGCACACAGAAAACGTTGGCCTCCGGGGTGATACGCCCACCGGAGGAATGACGACGCCTTGCACCCGCCTTCCCAGCGGATGACACCTACTGCTTCCCCGAGACCATCCATGAAAAACCTGAAAAAGAAGATCTCCCTGTCCGTCCTCAGCTCGGCGCTGCTCGCCTGGCTGCCCATGGCCGTGGCGCACGAAGTCGTCGTGCTGCCGGGCGTGGTCGGGCCGGTCGGCGTGGCAACCGGTGTGCAGACGCAAGGGCCGGGCTTGCTCACGGTCGGCCAGCAGGACATCAACACCCAGAACGAGGCCGGCGGCGGCATCACCACCGATGCGGCGAACACGGCCCGCATCGCGTTCATGAACAGCTCGACGGTGACCGGCTTCGTCGGCAGCACGGGCTCGACCTTCCTGGACATCTCCGCGGGCACCGTGGGCAACACCGTGACCTTCAACGGCCCGGTGTACTCCACCACGTTCTCGCTGGCCGGCACCGGCACCGTCAACTTCAACGGCGGCTTCACCAGCAACACCGGCTCCACCATGGATTTCGGCGGTGACGGCTTCATCAACGTGGGTGCGGGACAGACCGTCAAGGCCGCCATCACCAACACGGCGGGCGCCGGCACCGGCACGCTCACGCTCAACGCCGACAGCATCATCGATGGCGCGGTGGGCGCGGCGAGCGGCCTGAAGCAGATCACCCTTACCAACGGCAATGCGCTGATCACCGGCCAGGCGCAGGCGGCCAACTACACGCTGGGCACCAACACCTTGAACGTGGCCGGCGCTTTGGCGATCCCCACCGCGGGCACCATCAACACCACCATCTTCAGTGAAAGCCTGTACGGCAAGATCGTGCCGGTAGGCGCGGCCAGCATCGGCGACGCGCTCAAGGTGCAGGTGACGGTGACCGGGCCGATCGCGGTGGGCAGCATCTTCAACATCGTCGACGCCACCAGCGGCACCAGCGGCAGCACGGTGACCGCCACCAGCAACACCACGCGCTATCTGTTTTCGGCCGCTCCCACCACCAACGGCCTGGTGCAGATCATCGCCACGCAGATCCCGCTGGTGGATGTGGTGACGCCGGTCGGCAACCCCACGGCGCCGGTGATCGCGCCGGTGATCGATGCGCTGCCGCTGACGCCGGCCAGCCTGCCGCTGCTGACGGCCATCACTTTGCTGCCCACCGCGGCCGATGTCGCCGATGCGCTGGCGCAGTTGCAGCCCGACGCGGTGAGCCTGGCCTCGCCGCAGGCCAGCTATCGCGCCACCCAGCAGCTGGAGCAGCTGTGGGCTTCGCACCTGGATGCCACGCAGCAGAGCTGCGCGCTGGACAGCACCCGTAATGATCGTGCATTTGCGCATGACGGGCAGGAGTCGCCGTGCGTCACCGACAAGCATCCGCAGCTGTGGGCCGCCGGGTACGGCTTGGCCGGCACCCAGCGCGGTGCCAACGGTTATGAGGGCTATTCGGACAACAGCGGCGGCCTGATCCTCGGCTTGGACATGCCGCTGAGCCCGTCGCTCACGCTGGGCGGCAGCCTGCGTTACGCGCGTTCTGCGCTCGATGGCCTGTCGCAACGCAGCCACGGCGACGTGCGCTCGCGCCAGGCGTCGATCTACCTGGGCTATGCGCCGGGCAACTGGTTCTTCAACGGTGACCTGGTGGTTGGACACGACGACTACGCCAGCTCGCGTCAAGTCAGTTTCACGGGCATCAACGAGACAGCGCGGGCCGATTACAGCGGTCGCCAGTACACCGCCTTCGGCACCGCTGGCTATCACGCCCGCCTGGGTGACGGCCGCACCACCCTCACGCCGTTCGCCACGATCCAGTACACCCGCATGAAAGTGGACGGCTATACCGAGACCGGCGGCAACTCGGTGAATCTGCAGGTGGACGCACGCAACCAGAACTTCACCCAGTCCGGCCTGGGCGTGAAGCTGGCGCGCGACCTGGTGTCGTCCGGTTCGCGCATCATCCGCCCGGAAATCCACGCCACCTGGCTGCATGCGTTTGATGGGCAGGCGGCCGGCAGCACGGCGGCCTTCGTCAGCGGCGGCCCGCAGTTCAATGCGAGCGGCGTGAGCACGGGGCGCAACATGGTGGACGTGGGCGCCAGCGTGCTGGTGGCGGGTGCCAGCGCCTGGTCGTTCGAGGCCGGTTACGACTATCAGCACAGCCAGCGCTTCAGCGCCGGCCAGGTCATGCTGCGCGCGACCATGCACCTGTAATCCTGCGACCGCAATCGCGTCAGGTAGGCGCCGATC
>DASUJJ010000154.1:0-3569 GCA_036279335.1 Dyella sp. | reverse complement strand
TCCCACGCGCTGTGGCGCACGTCGACCGGGCGTACGGCCACATGGCTGACGCGCTGCAGCTCCTGCACGATCTGGCTGGGCGCGTAGAAGCCCATCGGCTGCGAGTTGAGCAGCGCGCAGGCGAACGCGGCTGGCTCGTGGCATTTCAGCCAGCAGCTGACGTAGACCAGGTTGGCGAAGCTGGCCGCATGCGATTCGGGAAAGCCGTACGAGCCGAAGCCCTTGATCTGTTCGAACAGCTGGGCGGCGAACTCGTCGGTGTAGCCGAGCTCGAGCAGGCCGGCGGTGATGCGCTCGCGGTGCGGTTCCATGCCGCCGTGGCGCTTCCAGGCGGCCATCGAGCGGCGCAGCTGGTCGGCCTCGCCAGCGGTGTAGCCGGCTGCGACGATGGCCAGCTTCATCACCTGCTCCTGGAACAGCGGCACGCCCATGGTGCGGGTGAAGATCGCCGCCACCTCCGGGTGATGCCACATGTCCGGCTCGCGGCCGTGCCGACGCGCCAGGTACGGATGCACCATGTTTCCCTGGATCGGCCCGGGCCGGACGATCGCTACCTGGATCACCAGGTCGTAGAACTCCTTCGGCCGCAGCCGCGGCAGCATCGCCATCTGCGCGCGGCTCTCGATCTGGAACACGCCGGTGGTTTCGGCGCGGCGGATCATTTCGTAGGTTTTCTCATCGTCCTGCGGCAGTGAGGCGAGGGTGGGGAAGTCGCGGCCGCGCTCGGTGCGCAGCAGCTGCAGGCATTTGCGGATGCAGGTGAGCATGCCCAGCGCGAGGCAGTCGACCTTGAGCATGCGCATGGATTCGAGGTCGTCCTTCTCCCACTGGATGATGGTGCGGTCGGGCATGGCCGCGTTTTCCACCGGCACCAGGCTGTCCAGCGCGGCGTCGCTGATGACGAAGCCGCCCACGTGCTGTGAGAGGTGGCGCGGAAAATCGAGCAGCTGGAAGGTGAGCTGCATGACGCGGCGGATCAGCGGGCTGTCCGGATCGAAGCCGCCTTCGCGCAGCAGCACCGGCAGCGGCGTGTCGCCCTGGCCGCGGGCGAAGAGGCGGCTGAGCTGGTTCACCTGGTCCATCGGCAGGCCCAGCGCGCGGGCCACGTCGCGCACCGCGCTCTTGCCGCGGTAGCGGATCACCGTGGCGGCCAGCGCGGCGCGTTCGCGGCCGTATTTTTGGTAGATGTACTGGATCACCTCCTCGCGCCGCTCGTGCTCGAAGTCGACGTCGATATCCGGCGGCTCGTTGCGCTCGGCAGAGATGAAGCGCTCCATCAGCAGGTCGATCTTGCCGGGGTTCACCTCGGTGATGCCGAGCGCGAAACAGACCGCCGAATTGGCCGCCGAGCCGCGACCCTGGCAGAGGATGTCGCGGCTGCGCGCGAAGCGCACGATGTCCGCCACGGTGAGGAAGTAGGCCTCGTACTCGAGCTGGCCGATCAGCTTCAGCTCGCGCTCGATCTGCGCGCGGATCTTCTCCGGCACGCCGTCCGGCCAGCGCCAGCGCATGCCGTCCTCGGTGAGTTGGCGCAGCCACGAGGCGGCGCTGTGGCCGTCGGGCACCAGCTCCTTCGGGTAGCGGTAGTTGATGCCGCGCAGGTCGAAGCGGCAGCGCGCGGCGATGCGCAGGGTTTCGGCCATCAGCGCGGTGGGGTAGTTGGCCGCCAGCACTTCGCGCCGGCGCAGGTGGCGCTCGCCGTTGGGGAACAATTTGTCGCCGATGTCGGCCACCGGCTGGCGATGGCGGATCGCGGTGAGCGTGTCCTGCAGCGCGCGGCGGCTGCGCACGAGCATGTGCACGTCGCCGCTGGCGACCCGCGGCAGGTTCAGCGTGGCCGCCAGCTCGGTAAGCGCGTGCAGGCGCTGGCGATCGTCCGGGCCGTGGTGCAGCTCCACCGCCAGCCAGCAGCGATCGGCGAAGGTCTGCGCCATCCAGCGGCCGTGGTCGAGATCGGGTTTCGCCTCGGGCAGCCACAGCGCCAGCGTGCCGGGCAGGCCGTGGGCGAAGTCGTTGCGGGTGAGTCGGTAGCTGCCTTTCTCGGCGCGGCGGCGGCCCTGGGTAATGACGCGGCACAGCTGGGTGTAGCCGGCGTGGTCTTCGCACAGCAGCACGAATTTCGGGCCGTCTTCCAGCTGGAACTCGGCGCCGACGATCAGCCGCACGGCGGGCGGTTCGCCCTTGGCGGGACGGGTGGCGTCCTGCGCGTCGAGCGCGCGCACGATGCCGGCCAGCGAGCATTCGTCGGTGATCGCCAGCGCGGTGTAGCCCAGCGCCTGCGCCCGTTCGAACAGTTCCTCGGCATGGGAGGCGCCGCGCTGGAAGGAGTAGGGCGACAGGCAGTGCAGTTCGGCGTAGTCGGGCAGTGCGGCCTGCGCCGGCGTGGCGGGCAAGATCGCGCGTGCCGTGTCGGCTGCGGACACGACGCGCAGGCGCGGCCGCCCCGCGCGGCTCATGCGAACCAGCCGTGCAGCATCCAGCCGCTGCGCTCGTCCGGGCGGGTGCCCGGCGGGCAGAACGCCCACGCGCGCTGGCCCTCGGCGGTTTCCAGCACGTAGTAGTCGCGGCGCAGGTCGCCGCCGTCCCACCAGCCGCTCTCGATGCGCTCCGGCCCGGCCAGCACCCGCACCTGCCGCGTGCGCAGCGGAATCGGCTGCGGCAGCAGCCAGGTGGGACGCGGATGCGCGCCGGGCGCGGCGGCGCGCGAATCGGCGGAGGCCACCCGCTGCGCGCGCTCCGGCCGCGGGTCGCCGGTGGCCTCGAGCCGGTACACGGCCTCGTCGCCCAGCCGCGCGCGCAGGCGTTCGTGCAGGTGATCGAGCGGGATGGCGTGCTCGGGGCGCGCGTCGAACAGTTCGCGCCGCTCGGGCACGAAGGGCGGCAGCTCGATGGCGCGCAGGCGCAGCCATTCCACCGGATGCGCCAGCGTGATGCGCTCCAGCCGGCTGCGCGCAAACTCGAACAGCGCGGCGGCATCGCGCTCCGGTTGCAGCAGGCCGATCGGCAGGTGGGTGGGCGGCTGGCGGCGATGGCCCAGGCTCAGCGTGAAGCGCTGTACGCCGCCGTCGCGGCCGGCCAGGAACGCGGCCAGGTCACCGGTGAGCCGGCGCAGCGGAAACGCCAGCGAGGCCAGCTGCTCCACGTCGAAATTGAACCCGATGCGCGCCTCGAACCGGTCCGGCGGCAGGTAGCGCGGGCGCGGCAGCTGGCGCTCGCCGAGCAGGTCGTCCAGATGATCGAGCAGGGCCGCGCCGAAGCGCCGGCGCAGGCCATCGCGCGGCAGCGTCAGCAGGGCGCCGAGGCGCTGCACGCCCATCCGGGCGAGCGCATCATCCAGTCCGTCCGGCAGGCCGGCGAGGCTGAGCGGGAGTTTGGCCAGTGCGGCGTGCAGTTGTTCGGGCGTGGTCAGCGCTGAACCGTCTGCCGCCTCGGCCAGCACGCGCGCGGCCAGCGGCGTGGGGGCCAGCGCGAGGCGGTGGCGAAAACCCATGGCGGTCATGTCGTCGCGCAGCTTTTGCTGGAACTGCGGCCAGTGGCCGAACAGGCGCTGGCTGCGCTGCACCTCCAGC
>DASUJJ010000153.1:0-4090 GCA_036279335.1 Dyella sp. | reverse complement strand
CGCCTGCGCGACAGCTGACCGGAGGAGTCGACCATGCGCCAGCTCTACACCTCGCCGCACCAGCCCAACATCGACCGCCTCGTCGCCCTACTCAACCAGCACGGCATCGAGTGCCAGGTGCAGAACGTCTCGCGCTGGAACCGCCGCGCGCACCAGCGTTTCAGCTATATCCAGCAGCGCGAGAGCCGCGAGCAGTGGCCGCAGGTGTGGGTCACCCACGCCGACGACTACACCCGCTCCCGCGAGTTGCTCAAGGAGATCGGCATCGACCCGGTGATCCGCCACGGCGACGCGCTGGCCGCGGCGCGCCATCCCTCGCCGATCGTCCAGCGGCGCAGCGTGGTCACCCGCGTGCGCCGCATCGTGCTGCTGGCGGTAGCCGGCGCCTTCGTGGTGCTGATGCTGCGCTACATGGGGCTGATCTGACCGCCGGCGTGCGCCCCGGCACGGATCCGGGCGCATCACAGCCAGCGGTCGGCGCGATCCGACCTTCCACCACACGGCTTGCTCCGTGACGCCGATGCAGGCATAGAATCGGGGTCATGCGCTCCGAACGCGTCCGCCTGTTCCAGACCCTGCCCCACGCCTGCGGCTACTTCGCCGAGCGCACGGCGCAGAACCTGGTGATTGATCCGGCCGCCCCGCAGCTGGACCAGCTGTACGGGCCGGCGCTGGAGCGCGGCTTTCGTCGCGCCGGCGGGCACCTGTATTTTCCCAGCTGCCCACAGTGCAAGGCCTGCACACCGTGCCGCATCGACGTGGCGAACTTCGTGCCGAACCGCGCGCAGAAGCGCTGCCTCAAGCGCAACGCCGACCTCACGCTGAGCGAGTGCATTCCCGGCTACAACGCCGAGCGGCACGCGCTGTACGAGCGTTACCTGCGTACGCGCCACGCCGGCGGTGGCATGGACGACGCCGAAGCGAGCGATTTCCGCCGCTTCCTCACCGCGCCGTGGAGCCCCACGCTGTTCCTGGAATTCCGCGAGGGCCATCGGCTGCTCGGCGTATCCGTCACCGACGTCTGCCTTACCGGCGTATCGGCCGTCTACACCTTCTTCGATCCGGACGAGACCGCGCGCAGCCTGGGCACCTGGGCGATCCTGCAGCAGGTGGAACTGGCCCGGCGCCGCGGCATCCCGTGGCTTTACCTGGGCTTCTGGATCGACGGCCATCCGAAGATGGACTACAAGCGCCGCTTCCAGCCGCTGCAGGTGCGCAGGCCGGACGGCTGGCAGCCGATGCCCAGCGCGTAGCAGCGCCCCCGGATCACGTCCGGGGCGGGCGCCGTGCGCGATCCGCCGTGCACCTGGTCGCCACATCGGTCGCGCACAGGGTGCGCTCCTACGAGGCCAAGGCTCCTGTAGGAGCTCACCCTGTGAGCGACCGCTGCAACTCTCGTCGCGGCGTGCAGGCATGCTGCTACGCCGTCTCCCGCGGGGCCTTTCCCGAAGTCACCGGCCCCTGCGCGTGGTGACTGGCGGGATAAGGAAACAGCTTCTCCAGCGGCATCGAGACGCCGTCATCGCCCATCACCCGGCAGTGCGTGCGGTCCAGCTCGCGCGGATCGTCCAGGCCGCAGCTGTGCGCGATGATGCCCACTTCGTGCATCACGTTCTTCGCGTAGTGGTACACCTTCTCGCTCTTGTCGGTGACCACCAGGCCCCGCTGCAGCCGCGGGTTCTGCGTGGTGATGCCGGTGGGGCAGGTGTTGCGGTTGCACTGCAGCGACTGGATGCAGCCCAGCGCCAGCATGAAGCCGCGCGCGGAGTTGACGAAATCCGCGCCCATCGACATCGCCCACGCCACGTCGTACGCGGTGATGCACTTGCCCGAGCAGATCACCTTGATGCGCTGGCGCAGGCCGCGCGTGATGAGCATGTTCACCAGCTCCGGCAGCGCCTCGCGCAGCGGCAGGCCGACGCCTTCCATCAGCGTCTGCGGCGCGGCGCCGGTACCGCCCTCGGCACCGTCGACGATGATGAAATCCGGCGCACTCTCGATGCCGCGGCGGTCCACCTCGTCGCACAGCTGGGCAATCCAGCGCATGTCGCCGAACACCGCCTTGAAGCCGGTCGGCTTGCCGGTGAGATCGCGGATGTGCGCGATCGCGTCCATTAGCTGCGCCACGTTGGCGATGTCGAGATGGCGGTTGGGGCTTTGCGAGTCCTGCCCCACCGGGATGCCGCGGATGGCGGCGATCTCCGGCGTCACCTTGGCCGCCGGCAGCAGCCCACCCATGCCAGGCTTCGCGCCCTGGCCGAGCTTGATGCTGACCATCTTCACCTGCTTGTGCGCGCAGATCGCGGCGAGCTTGTCGTCATCGAGCCGGCCATCGGGCGTGCGCACGCCGTACTTGGCGGTACCGATCTCGAAGATGATGTCGCAGCCGCCTTCCAGGTGGTACGGCGCGAGCCCGCCCTCGCCTGTGTCCATCCAGATGCCGGCCTTGGCCGCACCGATCGACAGCGCGCGCACCGCCGGCGCCGACAGCGCGCCGAAGCTCATCGCGGAGATGTTGAAGAACGCGGCATGGTCATACGGCTCGCGCGCGTAAGGGCCGATGCGCAGCGGCTTGGGTTCCACGTGGTGATCGCCCAGCGCGGGGAACGCCGCATTGACGAAGAACGGCGCGCCCTCGGCGCGCAGGTCGCGGGTGGAACCGAACGCGTTGGTGTTCTCGGCATTTTTCGCCGCGCGGTGCACCCACACGCGTTCGGCGCGGTTGAACGGCAGCTCCTCGCGATCACTGGCAAACAGGTACTGGCGGAAGAATTCGCCCAGTCGCAGGAAGCCGTAGCGGAAGTGCCCGATCACCGGAAAATTACGCAGCACCGAGTTGGACGTCTGGTTGCGATCGACAAACCACGTCACCAGCACCAGCGCCACCGCCATGACCAGCAGCAGCAGGAACAGAGCGGCAAAAACCTCCACCACCACGATGAGCCAATGCGCGAATCCGGATGTTTCCATGCCTCTTTCCCCCTGTGATGGTTTGGGTGTTGCTGCGTCGTACCGCGCTCAGTCGCGCGGCAACTCGACGCGCAGCGCGGCCGCGGCGCGAATCGCCTTGGCCGTGGCCGCCTCGATGCTCTCGTCCCTCGCCAGCGTTACCGCCATGCGCCGGCGCCCCTTCACCGCCGGCTTGCCGAAGATGCGCAACTGGGTGTCCGGCTCGGCCAGTGCCTCGGCCACGCCGAAGTACTGCGGCGCGGCGCCCTCGCCTTCCACCAGCTTGGCGCAGGAGGCCGATGGCCCCAGCTGGCGGATCAGCGGAATCGGCAGGCCGAGGATCGCCCGCGCATGCAGGGCGAACTGCGACAGCTCCTGCGAGATCAGCGTGACCAGGCCGGTGTCGTGCGGTCGCGGGCTCACCTCGGAGAAGATCACCGCGTCGCCCTTGACGAAGAATTCCACCCCGAACACGCCCCGGCCACCCAGCGCCGCGGTGATCGCTGCGCTCTGACGCTGCGCCTCGGCCAGTGCGATCGCGCTCATTGGCTGCGGCTGCCACGACTCGCGGTAGTCGCCGTCCTCCTGACGATGGCCGATCGGCGCGCAGAACGCGGTGCCATCGCGGTGGCGCACGGTGAGCAGGGTGATCTCGTAATCGAAATCGACGAATCCCTCGACGATCACCCGCCCCTTGCCGGCCCGTCCGCCGGCCTGCGCGTAATCCCACGCCGCCTGCAGCATCGAGGCATCGCGCACCACGCTCTGGCCCTTGCCCGAGGAGCTCATCACCGGCTTGATCACGAACGGGAAACCCAGCGCCTCGGCTGCGGCGCGGTACTGCGCCTCGTCGTCGCAGAAGCGGTACGGCGAGGTGGGCAGCTTGAGCTCTTCGGCCGCCAGTCGGCGGATGCCTTCGCGGTCCATCGTCAGCCACGCGGCACGCGCGGTGGGAATCACCGTCAGCCCGCCCTGTTCCAGCTCCATCAGGGTGGGCGTGTGGATCGCCTCGATCTCCGGCACCACCAAGTCCGGCTGCTCTGCCTCGATCACCGCCCGCAGCGCGGCGCCGTCCAGCATGTCGATCACGTGGCTGCGATGCGCCACCTGCATCGCCGGGGCATTGGCATAGCGGTCCACC
>DASUJJ010000152.1:0-7683 GCA_036279335.1 Dyella sp. | reverse complement strand
TGAGCTCGTCCAGCAGCGACCCGCGTGCCTGGGCGTGCCAGTGGCCCTCCACCGGCAAGGCCTCGATCTGGCCGCGCAGCCACTCCAGGTCCAGCGCTTCACCCAGCTCGTAGAACACGGTGGCGACCTTGGCGATCGGCGCCCCGCTCTGCTGGGCCACCTCCACCATGTCCAGCGCCGCGCGCAGCTCGGACAGCCGGGCCAGCCGCACCGCCAGCTCCGCCGGCAGCCCCAGGCCCTCCCACTTCTCGCGGCTGCAGTCGAAGTCGCCCCGGCCGGTATCGGTGAGCGCCTCGGGCAAGGCCTTGCGCAGCTCGCTCACGTGGCTCTGGTAGCGCTCCACGTTGGCGGCGATGTCCAGCGTGCCGCCGGGGCGATTGAGCAGCCAGCGCGTCATGTGACGCAGCAGGCTCCAGATCTGCAGGATCGCGTCGATCTGCGTGTTCTCGGCCACCTTGCTGTCGAGCGCCTCGATCTGCGCCCACAGTTCGCGCGCGTCGAGGATTTCGCGCGCCGCCGTGTACGCCTTGGCGATCGCCGCCGGACCCTGCCCGGTGTCCTCCTGCATGCGCATCATGAAGGTGGCGCCCATGCGGTTGATCGTGGAGTTGGTCACCGCGGTGGCGATGATCTCGCGCTTCAGGCGATGGCGCTGCATGTGGCCGGCGTACTTGCCGTGCAACGGCTCGGGGAAGTAGCGCACCAGCTCCTTGGAGAGGTACGGATCCTCCGGCACGTCCGACTCCAGCAGCTGCTGGAACAGCTTGATCTTGTCGTACGACAGCAGCACCGCCAGCTCCGGCCGGGTCAGACCCTGGCCGCGGGTCTTGCGCTCGGTGAGCTCGGCGTCGCTGGGCAGGTTTTCCACCTGGCGATCGAGCAGGCCCTCGCCTTCCAGGGTGCGGATGAAATGCGCCATCGAACCGATGCGCTTGATCGACTGGTGCTCCATCAGGGTGATCGCCTGGTTCTGGCGATAGTTGTCCCACAGCACCAGCTGGCCCACCTCGTCGGTCATCACGCGCAGCTGGTCGTTGCGCGCCGCCTCGGTGAGCTCGCCGCGCTGCACGGCGTCACCGAGCAGGATCTTGATGTTCACCTCGTGGTCGGACGTGTCCACACCGGCGGAGTTGTCGATGAAGTCGGTGTTGAGCAGCACGCCGTGCTGGGCCGCCTCGATGCGGCCCTTCTGGGTCATGCCCAGGTTGCCGCCCTCGCCCACCACCTTGCAACGCAGCTCCGCGCCGTTGACGCGCAGCGCATTGTTGGCGCGGTCGCCCACGTCGGCATGGGTCTCGCTCGATGCCTTGACGTAGGTGCCGATGCCGCCGTTCCAGAGCAGGTCGACCGGCGCCTTGAGGATCGCACTGAGCAATTCGGTCGGCGCCATTTGCGTGACGTCGCCCTTGATGCCAAGCGCGGCGCGCACTTCCGGCGAGATCGGGATCGACTTGGCGCTGCGCGGATACACGCCGCCGCCGGCCGAGATCAGCGACTTGTCGTAGTCCTCCCAGCTGGAGCGCGGCAGCTTGAACATGCGCTCGCGCTCGACGAACGAGCGTTCCACGTCGGGCGTCGGGTCGAGGAACACATGGCGATGGTCGAACGCCGCCAGCAGCTTGATGTGGCGCGACAGCAGCATGCCGTTGCCGAACACGTCGCCGGACATATCGCCGATACCCACGCAGGTGAAGTCCTGCGTCTGCGAGTCGCGGCCCAGTGCGCGGAAGTGGCGCTTGACCGACTCCCACGCACCCTTCGCGGTAATGCCCATCGCCTTGTGGTCGTAGCCGTTGGAGCCGCCCGAGGCGAACGCGTCGCCCAGCCAGAAGCCGTGCGCCACCGAGATCGCGTTGGCGATGTCGGAGAACGTCGCCGTGCCCTTGTCGGCAGCCACCACCAGGTACGGATCGTCCTGGTCATGACGGACCACGTCGTGCGGCGGCACCACCTTGCCATCGACCAGGTTGTCGGTGATATCGAGCAGGCCGGCAATGAACATGCGATAGCAGGCAATGCCCTCGGCCTGCTGCGCGTCGCGGTCGCCGCCTTCGGGCGGGTTCTTCACGTAGAAGCCACCCTTGGAGCCCACCGGCACGATCACGGTGTTCTTCACCATCTGCGCCTTCACCAGGCCCAGCACCTCGGTGCGGAAATCCTCGCGACGATCGGACCAGCGCAGGCCGCCGCGTGCCACCGGGCCGAAGCGCAGGTGCACGCCTTCCACCCGCGGCGAGTACACGAAGATCTCTCGGTACGGCACCGGCTTGGGCGCGTCCGGCACGCGGTGCGAATCGAACTTGAAGCTGATGTACGGGCGATGCTGGCCATCCCACTGCTGGAAGTAGCTGGTGCGCAGCGTGGCGTCCATCACGTCGAGGTAGCTCTTGACGATGCGCTCGTCGTCCAGACTCGCCACATCTTCGAGCAGCGTGCGCAGCGCGTCGGTGAGCACCTGCACCTGCTCGGCGCGCGGTCGGGCGAGGCAGGCAACCATGCCGTCGACCAGCTCCGGCCGGGCGGCGCGGGTGGCTTCGGGAATCAGCGCGAGCATTTCACGGCGCAGGTCCACGCCGGCGCGGGCCAGCTCGTCGGCGTCGTGCTGTTCGCGGCGCGGATCGAACTTGGCCTGGAACAGCTCGATCAGCACGCCGGCAATCGCCGGATAGCGGTTGAGCGTGGCTTCCATGTAGGTCTGCGAGAAGGCGATACCCACCTGCTGCAGGTACTTGCAGTAGCCGCGCAGCACGGCGATCTGGCGCCAGTCGGCCTGGGCGAAAAGCACGAGGTTGTTGAAGCCGTCGCTCTCGGCCTGGCCACGCCAGAGCGCCTCGAAGGCGCGCTCGAAGCGATCGCGCACGTGTTCCAGCTCGAAGCTCAGCGGCTGCTTGGGCTTGAGTTCGAAGTCGTGGATGGTGAGCGGATGCTCCTTGTTCTCCAGGCTGTAGACATGTTCGGCGAGCATGCGCACGCCCATGTTCTCGAGCATCGGCAGCGCTTCGGAAAGCGGGATCGGCTCGCCGAAGTGGATCACCTTGAAGCGCAGCGAGCCATCCTCGTGCCGGTACAGCGACATGCGGATCGCATCGTCGCCGCCCAGGCTGTCCAGCGCCACGATGTCGGTGGCCGCCACCGCCGGCCCCACTTCGTCGATGTAGCCCGGCGGCATCGCGCGCGCGTAGCGGTTGGCCAGCACCACGCCCTGATGCGGGCCGAGCTGGCGCACCAGCGCGTCGCGCACCTCGTCGTGCCAGTTGCGCACGATGCGCGCCACGCCCTCTTCCAGTGCGTGCAGGTCATACACCACCTGCTCGCCCACGCGCGGACGCACCACCACGTGCAGGCGTGCCAGCGCGGCCTCGCCCATCTGCACTGCCGAATCCAGCTCCTCGCCGTGCAGCGCCTCGCGCAGCAGGGCTTCGATGCGCTCGCGCACCGTGGTGTTGAAGCGCTCGCGCGGCACGAACACCATGCAGGTGAAGAAGCGGCCGTAGCGGTCGCGACGCACGAACAGGCGCGTGTGGGCACGCTGGCGCAGTTCGAGAATGCCGATGACGGCCTGGTAGAGCTCGTCCTCGTTCGACTGGAACAACTCCTCGCGCGGCAGCGTTTCCAGGATGTGCCGCAGCGACTTGCCCGAATAGGAGTCGCGCTTGAGGCCGGAGCGTGCCAGCACCGCCTCCACCTTTTCGCGCACCAGCGGCACGTCCTGCGGGCGTGCCATGTAGGCATTGGAGGAGAACATGCCGAGGAACCGCTGCTCGGCCACCGGCTTGCCGCTGGCGTCGAAACGCAGCACGCCGACATAGTCCATGTGGCCCGGCCGGTGCACCTGCGAGCGGGCGTTGGTCTTGGTCAGAATCACCGGCTCGATGGCGCCTGCGCTGGCGCCATCGCGATGTCCCAACGAGCTGAGCGAACGCGGCGCCAGCGAGCGCTCGTTGCCGGACAGGATGCCCAGCCCGGAGCCTTCCACCGACTGCAGCACGTCGCCGGCCTCGCCCTGGCGCACTTCGTACTCGCGAAAGCCGAGGAAGGTGAAGTTGTCATCGGCCAGCCAGCGCAGGAACTCGCCCGCCTCGCGCGCCGAGGACGCCGGCACGCCGGTGCGCGACGGCAGCTCGGCGGCGATCGCCAGCGCCTTGTCACGCATCTGCGCCCAGTCGCGCACGGCCAGCCGCACGTCGTCCAGCGCCGTTTCGATGCGCGCCTTCAGCGCGGCCTGCGGTTCGCCGTCACCCAGGCGATCGATCTCGAAATGCATCACCGATTCGGCGGCGGTGCCCTCGTCACCCAGCGCCAGCAGTGCGCCGGCGGCGTCGCGGGTCACCTTCACCACGGGATGGATCACGGCGTGAATCTGCAACTCGCTCGACAGGATCATGCTGACCGTGTCGACCAGGAACGGGGTGTCGTCGGTGACCACTTCCACCACGCTGCGGCCATCGTGGCCATGGGCGGGGTTGATCACCCGCACCGAGGCCCGCCCAGGCTGGCGCTGCCGAACGAACTCGAGCAGTTCGAGGACGAGGTCGGCCCACTGCGCCGGCGTGTGCAGCGACTGGTCGCTGGCGGCGAGCCGGGCGAAGAACGCGCGGACGAAAAATTGCGCCTGCTGGAGGCGCTGGGCGGGCAATTCCTTTTTGCTGATTTCTTCGGCTACAGCTACTGCGAGAGAGACGTTTTCGGCCGCGCGGATCGCATTCATGGCTTCTACTGTTCAGTGGAGGCAAATGGAGAAACAAAAGCCCCGGAAGAATACGCTCCACCACCGCCTGAATCCACCGCGTGCCGCGGTTTTGCGCCATGCCCGGGCGCATGGAGTGCATAGTCGGATACCTGTCTGACCCACGCTGTAGCGCAATACAAACGCCGACCGCGAACGCCTCGCCACCGCAGCAGGCGATGGCGATGGGAGGCTCCCGCGGTGGCGTCCGGATAGCAGGCCGCGGTCACCACCGGCGTGTTCCCCGACGTCCGCCCGGCGTGGTCACACGCCTGACTCGGTGGCGAGGACAATATGCCGCCAGTCCATTCGCCAGCTGATGCGAGACAAATTGTGAACTGGCGGGTATAGTGTTGCGCCGAAGCCATCCTGGCGGCTCCACATGGCGGCATTCGCCGCTCCCAACGCCATGGCAGGGCCCAATCTGCTCGACCCGCCGCACCGCTTGCGCCACACCCTGGCGCAGGCGACGCGGCGCTGCGGCATCCCCATTCCCAGTTCACGCAATCCATGGAGTTTTCATGAGCCCCTCTTCACTGCGCACACCCCTGCTGTGCCTGGGCCTGCTGGCGTTGACCGCCTGTGGCGGCAAGGACAAGCCGCAAGCCGCTCCGCCACCGCCGACGGTAGGCGTGGTCACCGTGCATCCGCAGAGCCTGCCGCTGACCAAGGATCTGGTCGGCCGCCTGGCGCCGTATCGCAGCGCCGACGTGCGCGCGCGCGTCTCGGGCGTGCTGCTGAAGCGTGCCTACGAGGAAGGTTCGGACGTCAAGAAAGGCCAGCTGTTGTTCCAGATCGATCCGGCACCGCTGAAGGCGCTGCTCGATGCCAGCCTGGCCAACCTCGCCCAGGCGCGCGCCACTTACACCAACGCCAAGGTCGCCGCCGACCGCCTGAGCGAACTGGCCCCCAAGGGCTACGTGTCCAAGGCTGACCTGGACAATGCCCTCGCCGCCGAGCGCACCGCCGCCGCCAGCGTGCAGCAGGCGCAGGCGAACGTGCAGACCGCGCGCATCAACCTGGGCTACGCCAACGTGACCTCGCCGATCGACGGTCGCGCCGGCAAGCAGCAGGTGACCGAGGGCGCGCTCGTCGGGCAGAACGGCGCCACCTTGCTCACCACGGTGGATCAGGTCGATCCGCTCTATGTGAACTTCACCCTCGGCGTCAGCGAGCTCGACCAGATGCGTCGCGCCCAGGCCACCGGCAACGTGACCCTTGCCGCGGACAACAGCGCGAGCGTCGCGATCAGCCTGCCTGATGGCCGCCCCTACAACCACCGGGGCACGGTCAATTTCTCCGACAGCGCGGTGAACCCCGCCACCGGCTCGGTGGACCTTCGCGCCACGGTGCCCAACCCGGACCATCGCCTGCTGCCGGGCATGTATGTGACGCTGAAAGCCCGACTTGGCGAACGGCACAACGTGTTCAAGATTCCGCAGCCTGCCCTGCAGCGCGACACCGTCGGCGCGTACGTGATGGTGGTGGGCAAGGACGGCAAGGTGGCGCGCAAAAACGTCACCGCCGACCAGGTCAGCGGCAGCAGCTGGATCATCACCGACGGCTTGGCCGACAACGACCGGGTGATCGTCTCCGGCCTGCAGACCGTGAAGGAGGACGCCCCGGCCAAGGCCGAGCCGTGGAAGCAGGACGCCGCGGGCAACTCGTCTGCTTCCGCCCAGGCGAAGGCATCCGCAGCGGCAGGCAAGTCGCCTGACGCCAAGCAGTAACGGAGCGCATCCATGCCGAGTTTCTTCATCGACCGCCCCATTTTTGCGTGGGTGGTGGCGATCCTCATCACCCTGGGAGGCACGCTCGCCGTGCTGAACATGGGTATCGAGTCCTATCCCAACATCGCACCGCCGCAGGTGACGGTGAGCGCGTCCTATCCCGGCGCCAGCGCCGACACCACGGAGAAAACGGTCACCCAGGTGATCGAGCAGCAGCTCACCGGCATCGACCACCTGCTGTATTTCAGCTCGTCGTCCAGCGCCAACGGGTCGGCTTCGGTCACCCTCACCTTCGAGACCGGTACCGATCCTGACATCGCCCAGGTGCAGGTACAGAACAAGGTGTCGCTGGCCACCCCGCGTCTGCCCTCCGAAGTGACCCAGCAGGGCGTGGTGGTGGCCAAGGCCAACCCCGACTTCCTGATGTTCGTGGCGCTCACCTCGGACAACCCGGCGATCGACGGAGCACGCCTCAACGACATCGTTTCCTCGCAGGTGCTCGACCAGGTATCGCGCATCTCCGGCGTGGGCAGCATCCGCCAGATCGGCTCCGAATATGCCATGCGCATCTGGCTCAACCCGGACAAGCTGCACGGCTACAACCTCTCAGCAAGCCAGGTGCTGAACGCGATTCGCGAGCAGAACGTGCAGTTCGCGGCCGGTTCGCTGGGCGCCGACCCTGCGCCCCCTGGCCAAGGCTTTACCGCCACGGTATCGGCCGAGGGCCGCTTCTCCACGCCGGAAGAGTTCGGCAACATCATCCTGCGCGCCAACAGCGATGGCACCACGGTCAGGCTCAGCGACGTCGCGCGCATCGCGTTCGGCCCGCAGAACTACGGTTTCCACGCCCAGTACAACGGCAAGGAAGCCGGTGCCTTCGGCGTGCAGCTGCTGCCCGGCGCCAACGCGCTTAACGTCGCCACCGCCGTGCGCGCGAAGATGGCCGAGCTGGCCAAGAGCTTTCCCCCGGGCGTGAGCTGGTTCGTGCCGTACGACAGCACGCCGTTCGTGCGCATCTCGATCGAGGAAGTGCTGCACACGCTGGTGGAGGCGATGGTCCTCGTCTTCCTGGTGATGCTGATCTTCCTGCAGAACTTCCGCGCCACCCTCATCCCCACGCTGGTGATCCCCGTGGCGCTGCTGGGCACCTTCCTGGGCCTGCTGCCGCTCGGCTTCACGGTGAACCAGCTGACCCTGTTCGGCATGGTGCTGGCGATCGGCATCGTG
>DASUJJ010000151.1:0-13061 GCA_036279335.1 Dyella sp. | reverse complement strand
CAAGCGCGCTGACGCCTCCGGCCGTAGCGTCCTCACCGAGCCGCGTGACCAACGCTGGCGCGCCTTCACGCCGCAGATGTTCCGTCGTGGTGCATTGTCGGCGGCGCTGCGCCAGGCGGCCCGTGATGGCATGACGGTGAGCGACGAGGCGATGGCCATGGAGCTGGCCGGTCATGCGCCGCTGCTGGTCGAGGGCGCCGAGGACAACATCAAGGTCACCACGGCGGCGGATTTTGCGCTGGCGGAGTTCCTGCTGGCGAGAACAGCGTCATGAAGGGGTGGGGGAAACGGTGAGAATCGGTCAGGGTTTCGACGTGCACGCGTTTGGCGAGGGCGATTTCGTCACGCTTGGCGGCGTGCGCGTGCCGCACGGGCGCGGCTTGCTGGCCCATTCGGACGGCGACGTGGTGATCCATGCGCTGTGCGACGCCATCTTCGGCGCGCTGGCGCTGGGCGACATCGGCCAGCACTTTCCGCCTTCGGACCCGCAGTGGCGCGGCGCCGACAGCCGCCGGTTCCTGCGCCACGCTGCGGCGCTGATGGCCGAGCAGGGCTACAGGCTGGGTAACGCCGACATCACCGTGATCGGCGAAGCGCCCAAGGTCGGCCCGCACGCGCCGGCGATGCGGCAGAACCTGGCGGAAGATCTCGGTTGCGACCTTTCCCAGGTCAGCGTCAAGGCCACCACCACGGAGAAGCTCGGCTTCACCGGGCGCGGCGAAGGCATTGCGGCGCAGGCCTGCGTGCTGCTGGTAGAGCGCGCGTGAACGAGCTCGAGCCCCGCGGTTCCGGCAACCGGCTGCAGGAGCAGCTGGAAATCATCGTCGATCTGCTGCGCCAGCAGTCGCGCATGCGCGACGAGCTGGACGAGCTGCGTGACGCCGGGGCCAGTCCGGTGGATCGCGCCCCGATCGCTGAAGCCCTGCGCGACAGCGCCGACGTCCTGCAGCAGCAGCTCGATCCGCTGCATCCGGCCGACATCGCCTTCATTCTTGAATCGCTGCCATTGGCCGATCGCATTGCGGTGTGGCAGCGCGTGCGCGCCGACCGCGACGGCGAGATCCTGCTCGAAGTGTCCGATGCGGTGCGCGAGTCGCTGATCGCGGACATGGACCAGGGCGAGATCATGGCGGCCGTCGAGCCCCTGGACGCGGACGAACTGGCCGATCTGGTCGAGGATCTGCCCAGCGAAGTGCTGCCCGAGCTGATGGCCAGCCTCGATGCGCAGCAGCGCGAGCGCGTGCAGTCGGCGCTGTCCTACGAGGACGACCAGGTCGGCGCGCTGATGGACTTCGAGATGGTGACCATCCGCGAGGATGTCAGCCTGGAGACCGTGCTGCGCTACCTGCGCCGGTTCGAGGAGCTGCCCGCGCAGACCGACAAGCTGTTCGTGGTGAACCAGGACAACCTGCTCACCGGCGTGCTGCCGCTGCACTGGCTGCTGGTGAACTCGCCGGACAGGATGGTGGGCGAGGTGATGGCGCCGGACGTCAACACCTTCCACCCGCACGACGACGCCTACGACGTGGCGCAGGCATTCGAGCGCTACGACCTCGTCACCGCGCCGGTGGTGGACGAGGGCGGACACCTGATCGGCCGCCTCACCGTCGATGCGATGGTCGACGTGATCCGCGAGGAGAGCGAAAGCGAGGCACTCAGCCGCGGCGGCCTGCGCGAGGAGGAGGACATCTTCGCCTCGGTCTGGGCCAGTCTGCGCAACCGCTGGTCGTGGCTGGCGATCAATCTGGTCACCGCGTTCATCGCCTCGCGGGTGATCGGCCTGTTCGAGGGCTCGATCCAGAAGCTGGTGGCACTGGCCACGCTGATGCCGATCGTCGCCGGCATCGGAGGCAATTCCGGCAACCAGACCATCACCATGATCGTGCGCGCGATGGCGCTCAACCAGATCAACGCCGACAGCGTCAAACGCCTGTGGCGCAAGGAACTGACCGTGTCACTGTTCAACGGTCTGGTCTGGGGCGGCGTGATCGGCGTGGTGGCGTTCCTGCTGTACAGCAATGTCGCCCTGGGCGTGGTGATGACCGCAGCGATGACGCTCAACCTGCTGCTGGCGGCCTTCGCGGGCGTGGGTATTCCCATGCTGATGATGAAGTTCGGGCGCGATCCGGCACTCGGCTCCAGCGTGCTGATCACCGCCATGACCGACAGCGGCGGCTTCTTCATCTTTCTCGGCCTGGCGACGATCTTCCTGCTCTAGGTCTTTTTCTTCTGGCCGGTGTCGTCCGGCGGAGTGATGCTTCGTGTCTGAATTGCCCGTTGCGTGCGGCGCCGTGCCGTTGACTGCCCGCCTGCGCGTGGCGCCGGAAGATTTCATCGTCGAGGAGATCCTCGGCTACGACAGCGATGGCGAGGGCGAGCACGCGCTGCTGTGGGTGGAGAAACGCGGCGCCAACACCGACTGGGTGGCGCGCGAGCTGGCCCGATTCGCCCAGGTGCCGCCGATGAACGTCGGTTACGCAGGCTTGAAGGACCGCCACGCGGTGACGCGGCAGACGTTCTCCGTGCAGCTGCCCGGGCGCCCGGACCCCGACTGGTCGGCCTTTCCGCACGCCGAGGTCAAGGTGCTGGCAGCCACGCGCCACAGCCGCAAGCTCAAGCGCGGCGCGCTGCGCGGCAACCGCTTCGTGCTGACCCTGCGCGAGGTGCAGGGTGAGCGAGAGCAGGCCGAGCGCGTGCTGCAGCAGATCGCCGCGCGCGGCGTGCCCAATTATTTCGGTGAGCAGCGATTTGGCCGCGAGGGCGGCAACCTCACGCAGGCGCGGGCCATGTTTGCCGGTCGCCGGATGGATCGCGACAAGCGTTCGATCCTGTTGTCCGCCGCCCGCTCGCAAATCTTCAACAGCGTGCTGGCGGCCCGGGTGGAGCAGGGTAGCTGGGATACCGCGCTGCCCGGCGAGATCTGGTCGCTGGCCGGCTCGCGTTCGTGGTTCGGCCCCGAACCCTTTGATGGCGTGCTGGCCGGACGGCTGGCGCAGGGCGATATTCATCCCTCCGGCCCGTTGTGGGGCGAAGGCGAGCCGCCCAGCACCGAAGTCGTGGGTGCGCTGGAACGGCAGGTAGCGGCGGAGCACGCCGACCTGGCCGAGGGCCTGGTCAATGCGCGGATGGAGCAGGAGCGGCGCGCGCTGCGGCTGATGCCGAAGGATCTTCGCTGGCGCTGGCTCGATGACGCCACGCTGGAGCTCGCCTTCGAGCTGCCCGCCGGCGCCTATGCCACCGTGGTGGTGCGCGAGCTCGCCCACGTCTCCGGCTGAGCGGGCGCCCGTTCAGCGCTTCAGCAGCACCACCACCGCCCCGGTGCCGCCCATCGCCGGGCGGGCGGACGCAAAGGCAATCACCTCATTGCGCCGGCGCAGCATGCGGTCGGTCAGGGCCTTCAACACCGGTCCGGCCGCTTTCGAGCGCAGCCCCTTGCCATGCACGATGCGCACGCAGCGCAGTCCGTTCTGCCGCGCCTCGGCGAGGAAGTCGGCAATGCTGGCCTGCGCCGCGGCGGCGTTCATGTGGTGCAGATCGAGGTCGTCCTGCACGCTGAAATGGCCGCGCTTGAGCTGCTTGAGCAGCTTCGGCGGATAGCCGTCCTGCAGGAAGCTCAGCTCCTCGCCCACTTCCATCAGCGCGGGATCAAACGCCATGTCGAGCAGTTCGCCGGCCACCGCGGCCTCGTCGGCCTCGAACATCCGCGGGCGCGGTGCCGGTCGGGGTGTGGCGGGCGGCAGCGGCGCGGGATCGAACGCGCGCACCTCACCGATCGCCTCGCGAAACAGGCGCGTGTCGTCCTCGGTGATGATGATGGGCGGGCGGCGTTTCATCGCCTCATGCTACCCAATGCGGGGGGGGCAGCGCGGCGTGGCAAATGCGCGCCGGCGTCGATGAAAGTCACGGTTCGCTCGGTTAGACTCGATCGTCTGCAAGGAGCCCGGCCGCGAGGCGCGTCCGCCGCTCCGACAACGTACGATCACGGATCAACATGCGAGTTCTGGTTAGTAACGATGATGGCGTGGATGCACCGGGCATCCGCGTGCTCGCCGAGCGCCTCGGCGCGGTCGGCAAGGTGACGGTGGTGGCGCCCGATCGGGATCGTTCCGGCGCCAGCAACTCGCTCACGCTCGACGCGCCCATCCGCGTCACCCGCATGGACAACGGTTACTACCGCGTCGCCGGCACGCCCACCGATTGCGTGCACCTGGCGCTGGCCGGTCTGCTCGACGAGGAGCCGCACATCGTGGTCTCCGGCATCAATAACTCGGCCAACCTGGGCGACGACGTGATCTACTCCGGCACCGTGTCGGCGGCGATGGAAGGGCGCTTCCTCGGCCTGCCGGCGATTGCCGTGTCGCTGGCGAGCAAGGATCACCGTGGCGAGCACTTTGAGTCCGCTGCTCGCGCCGTGGTGATGCTGATGGAGCGGCTGCTGGTCGATCCGCTGCCCGCCGACACCATCCTCAACGTCAACGTGCCGGATCTGCCGTGGGAGCAGATCCGCGGCTTCGAGGTGGCGCGGCTGGGCAAGCGCCATCGCGCCGAAGCCTGCATCGCGCAGACCGATCCGCGCGGTCGTCCGATGTGGTGGATCGGCCCGGCCGGCGACGCCGAGGACGACGGCCCCGGTACCGACTTCGACGCGGTGCGTCGCGGCTATGTCTCGGTGACGCCCATCCACGTCGACCTCACCCGTTACCAGGCGCTGGAAAAAGTCAGCGGCTGGATGCAGGCGATGACGGCCGCCATCGACGACCAGGCGGCCTGAGCGATGAACATCCATCCGCTGCCACCGTCGGCATTGAAAGGCGAGGGCATGACCTCGCAGCGCGCGCGCGACCGCCTCGCCGCTACATTGAAGGAAAGCGGCATCCGCAATGCGCGGGTGATCGACGTGATCCGTAACCTGCCGCGCCATCACTTCATCGACCAGGCGCTGCATTCGCGCGCCTACGAGAACACCGCGCTGCCGATCGGCCACGGCCAGACCATCTCGCAGCCGTGGGTGGTGGCGCGCATGACCGAGGCATTGCTGGAGTTCGGCGTGCCGCAAAAGGTGCTGGAAATCGGCACCGGCTCGGGTTACCAGGCCGCCGTGCTGGCAGCGCTGGTGCCGCAGGTCTACACGGTGGAGCGCATCGAGGAACTGCTGCGCCAGGCGCGCCGGCGCTTCCGCCAGCTGGGTATCACCAACCTGCGCTCGCGTTACGACGACGGCAAGCTGGGCTGGGCAGACGAAGGCCCGTTTGATGCGGTGATCCTCACCGCCGCGGGTGATGCGATACCCCACGCGATCCTTGAGCAGATGACCCCGACCGGCGTGCTGATTGCTCCGGTGGGCTCGCCCAGCAGCCAGACGCTGATCCGCATGCGTGGCGACGGGCAGGGCGACTTCATCCAGGAGGAGCTCGGCCCGGTGAGCTTCGTTCCGCTGCTCGGCGGGATCGGCTGATGCGCCTGTTCGGAGCGTTGTATGCGCGTGCGTTGACCTGGGCACGCCACCCCAAGGCGGTCTTTTACCTGTGCGGGCTGAGTTTCGTGGAGGCCTTCATCTTCCCGGTGATGCCGGAGGTGATGCTGGCGCCGATGATGCTGGGCAAACGCCACCGGGCGTTCTTCTACGCCAACCTGAGCCTGGTGTTTTCATTGCTGGGCTCGCTGGTGGGCTATGCGCTGGGGCACTGGGCCTATGAGAGCATCCAGCCGCTGCTTACCTCCGCCATGCAGCAGACCATCGGTACTTGGGTCGAGAATCTGCGCAACGACATGAGCCAGCACTGGCTGACCATGCTGGGCGCGTTGACGCTCGCTGCGCTGCAGCCGGTGATCCCGATGAAGTTCGTCACCTGGGCGGCGGGCATCGTGGGTGTGCCGCTGCTGCCGTTCCTGGCCTGCATGGCGGTGGGGCGCGGCAAGCGCGTGTGGCTGCTGGCGCTGCTGGTGCGCGTGGCGGGCGAGCGCGCCGAGCAGATCCTGCACAAGCACATCGAGTGGATCGGCTGGGCCGTCGTGGCCGTCATCGGCGTGGTGCTGCTGTGGCTGTGGCTGCGTTGAGCCAGCCAGCACCGTGCCAGCTGCATAGGAAACGCGACATGACGTCGCTATGCTTGATCGCATGAAGGGATATACACAGCCGCTCGCGGTGCTTTCGCTCGTTTCCTTGCTGGCCGCCTGCGGCACCACCCGATCGGTGGTGGTGCAGCGCCCGGGCCCGTCTCGCAGCTCCACCGATGCGACATCGTCCCGCGCATCCTCGGTCAGCCGGGCAGGCAGCTATCGCGTGGAGAAGGGTGACACGCTGTATTCCATCGCGTTCCGCCACGGGCTGGACTTCCGCAATGTGGCGCGCTGGAACGGCATCTCGGCGCCCTACACGATCTGGCCGGGGCAGCAGCTGACGTTGCGTGAACCGACCAGGGGCGGTGCGGTGAGCGCCCGCGCAGCGGGGAGCGTGGCATCGGCAGGAGTGTCTGCGCCGAAGGCGTCGTCATCGACGCGACCGGACATGTCTCCCGCGCCATCCCGGCCGTCGTCCGCACCTGGGCATTCCGCTGACGTGGCCGATGCCGTGCCGGTGGCGGGCGTCCCGGCCAGCGCGCCGGTTCCTCAGCCGGCGCCATCTGCACCGGCATCCGGCGAGACCCGCTCCGTCGGTGGCGTCACCTGGCGCTGGCCCGCCAGCGGCTCGTTGATCAAGGGTTTCCAGGGCGGCGATGCGATTCCCGGCATCGAGATTGCCGGCGCCGCGGGCAGCCCGGTCCGCGCCGCAGCGGATGGCGTGGTGGTTTACAGCGGCAACGGTCTGGTGGGCTACGGTGAGCTGATCATCGTCAAGCACAACGACGACTTCCTCTCCGCCTACGGCCACAACCGCAAGCGGCTGGTGAAGGAAGGACAGCGCGTTTCGGCCGGCCAGCAGATCGCGGAAATGGGCGACACCGGCGCTTCGCGCAACGAGCTGCAGTTCCAGATCCGCCGCAACGGCAATCCGGTCAATCCGCTCGATTACCTGCCTGCGCGCTGAGCGTCAGGGGGCGGGCCGTGTGTCCGGGAGAATGAAACCGGCCACGACACGACGCCCCTCTCCTGCGAGCAGATCGTAGGTGCGCGCGGCAGCGGCGTTGTCCATCACTTCGATGCCCACGCCGCGGCGCAGGAATGCCGCGAGGAATTCGGCTGGCGGAAAGCTCTGCCGCTCGCCCGTGCCGAGCAGCACGAGTTCCGGCTCCAAGGCGAAGAACGGCTCGGCCAGCTCGGTGCGCAGCGACTTGGCGTCGACAGCCTCCCACCCTTCGATCACGCGGTCGGGAGCGAGTAGAAAGCTGGCGGTGATGTCCCGGTCGACCACCGTGACGCGATCGTGCGCCGTGCGGCGCACGAACAGAAAACCTCCGGGGCGGTCGAGCGAAAGATCCATCAGCGCGGCAGGGCGAGCTTGGGGTCGTCGGTGTTGCGGCGGAATACCACCACGACGTGGCCGATCTCCTGCACGCTCTCGGCCGCCGTACCCTCGCAGAGGAAGCGGATCTGCTCCTGGCGCTCATCCTTGTCGCCGCCGGAGAGCTTCACCTTGACCAGTTCGTGATGGGTGAGTGCGAGATCCAGTTCCTTCACCACGGCATCGGTCGCGCCCTTGGCGCCGAGCAGGATCACCGGACTCAGATCGTGGGCAAGGCTGCGCAGGTAGCGGCGCTGGGATGGGGAGAGGGCCATGCAGGGGGTCGCTTGATTCGCTGATGTCGGACCGCAAAGGGTATCATGCGGCCCATTCCCCGTATCTGTGATCTTGCCGCCATGCCCCGCAGCAAAAGCAGTTCCCGCTGGCTGCGGGAACACTTCGACGATGTCTACGTGAAAAGAGCCCAGGCCGAGGGCGTGCGCTCGCGCGCGGTCTACAAGCTGGAAGAGCTGATCGAGCGCGACCGGCTGCTGAAGCCGGGCATCACCGTCGTGGATCTCGGCGCGGCGCCGGGCAGCTGGTCGCAACTGGTGAGCCAGCGTCTGGGCGGTACCGGCAAGGTGGTCGCGCTCGACATTCTCCCGATGCAGGGCATTGCCGGGGTCGATTTCCTGCAGGGCGACTTCCGCGAGCCTGACGTGTTGTCGCAGCTGGAAGCCCGGCTGGACAACCAGAAGGTCGATCTTGTGCTGTCCGACATGGCCCCCAATATGAGTGGAGTGGCGCTGGCCGATCAGATCCGCTCGATGGATCTGGCGGAATTGGCGCTGGATTTCAGCCGGCAGTGGCTCAAACCAGGCGGCTCGTTCCTGATCAAGCTGTTCCAGGGGGCGGGCTTTGACGACTACCTTCGTAGCTTGCGTGCGGACTTTACGCGCGTGACTATGCGTAAACCCAAGGCTTCCCGCGCACGTTCGCGGGAAGTGTACGCGCTGGCCGTCGGTCTCAAGGCCGGCGCCGCGCAACAGGCTGGAAACCGCGTATGAACGAGATGGCGAAAAACCTCCTGCTCTGGCTGATCATCGCGGTGGTGCTCATCGCCGTGTTCCAGAGCTTCAATCCCCACGGTGGGGCCTCGTCTGACCTGCCGTACAGCGCGTTCGTGCAGAACGTCGACAACGGCAACGTGTCCAACGCGACCATCAGCGCGGAAACGCCGGCCACCATCAGCGGCAAGCTCAAGGACGGCAGCAGCTTCCGCACGGTGGCGCCGGTGCTCGGATTCTCCACCAACACCGTGATCAAGCAGATGCAGGACAAGGGGGTCGAGGTCCGGCAGGAATCGGCGCCAGGCTTCTCGCTGGTCAACCTGCTGATCAGCTGGCTGCCGGTGATCCTGATCGCCGGCGTGTTCATCTGGTTCATGCGCCAGATGCAGTCCGGCGGCGGCGGTCGCGGTGCCATGAGCTTCGGCCGCTCGCGGGCCAAGCTGCAGGGTGAGGATCAGGTCAAGGTCAACTTCAGTGACGTGGCCGGCTGCGACGAAGCGAAGGAGGAGGTTGGCGAGCTGGTCGAATTCCTGCGCGACCCGGGCAAATTCCAGAAGCTGGGCGGCAAGATCCCGCGCGGCGTGCTGATGGTGGGTCCGCCGGGCACCGGCAAGACGCTGCTCGCCAAGGCGATCGCGGGCGAAGCGAAGGTGCCGTTCTTCTCCATCTCAGGCTCGGATTTCGTGGAGATGTTCGTGGGTGTTGGCGCCAGCCGCGTGCGCGACATGTTCGAGCAGGCGAAGAAGCACGCGCCGTGCATCATCTTCATCGACGAAATCGACGCGGTGGGTCGCCATCGCGGCGCTGGGCTGGGCGGCGGTCACGACGAACGCGAACAGACGCTCAACCAGCTGCTGGTGGAGATGGACGGCTTCGAGGGCACCGAGGGCATCATCGTCATCGCCGCCACGAACCGGCCCGACGTGCTCGATCCTGCACTGCTTCGTCCCGGTCGTTTCGATCGGCAGGTCGTCGTCGGGCTGCCCGACGTCAAAGGCCGTGAGCAGATCCTGCAGGTTCATTTGCGCAAGGTGCCGATGGCCAGTGACGTCAACGCGATGTTGATTGCGCGCGGTACGCCCGGGTTCTCCGGCGCGGATCTGGCCAATCTCGTCAACGAGGCGGCCCTTTTCGCGGCCCGCGAAAATGCGCGCGAAGTGCGCATGGGGCACCTGGACAAGGCGCGCGACAAGATCCTGATGGGCGCCGAGCGTCGATCGATGGCCATGAGCGAGGACGAAAAGAAGCTCACCGCCTACCACGAGGCAGGCCACGCGATCGTGGGGCGCCTGGTGCCCGAGCACGACCCGGTTTACAAGGTCACCATCATTCCGCGCGGTCGCGCGCTGGGCGTGACGATGTATCTGCCCGAGGGCGACAAGTACAGCATCAACCGGGTGGCGATCCAGTCACAGCTCTGCTCGCTGTACGGTGGACGCGTCGCGGAGGAGCTGATTTTCGGAGCCGACAAGGTCACCACGGGCGCGTCCAACGACATCGAACGGGCCACCAAGATGGCGCGCAACATGGCCACCAAGTGGGGGTTGTCCGATGAACTGGGGCCGATCACCTACGGCGAGGACGAGGACGAGGTGTTCCTGGGGCGCTCGGTGACCCAGCACAAGAGCATCTCCAACGAGACAGCCAGCAAGATCGACGCGGTGGTGCGCGGCATCCTCGACCGGGCATATGCACGAAGCAAGCAGCTGGTGACAGACAACATCGACAAGCTGCACGTGATGGCCGAGGCGTTGCTGCAGTACGAGACCATCGACGCGCATCAGATCGACGAGATCATGGCGGGCCGCGTTCCGGGCCCTCCGGCTGACTGGTCCAAGACCGGTCCCAGTGGCCCGGTGCCACCGCTGCCGCCTCGCGGCGACACCGGATCGAGCAAGCTGGGCAATCCGGCGGTGCAGAGCTGATTGCTCCGCCCTGCGTGAGTGTGTGAAAGCGCCGCGGCTGCCGCGGCGCTTTCGTTTGGACGGCTAAACGTCGCCTCGGTCTCAGCCGGCAGCGCTGCAAGCGAGGCGGGTCGAGCAAAAAAAGCAAAAAAAGTATTGACGCATGGCGACCGAATCTGAATAATTCCGCTTCTTGCTTCGGCGCTCTTCACCTCGGTGGATAGGTCGCGTGGCAGAATGTTTTGAAGTGTGCGCCCGTAGCTCAGTTGGATAGAGTACCTGGCTACGAACCAGGTGGTCGGGAGTTCGAATCTCTCCGGGCGCACCATTCATTCGGGGACAATCGCGGACGGATTGTTCCATCGACGGGCGGGTCAATGCCTGTCGCGCAGGGAGGATGAACTGTTTGGTGCGCTTGCATGCGGATTGACTGAGCGACCCGTCACCCGTACATTGGAAAGCTTCGCGCAGCGAACGTGATCGATGTTTTTGGCGGGGTATAGCTCAGTCTGGTAGAGCGTTGCGTTTGGGACGCAAAAGTCGGGGGTTCGAATCCCTCTGCCCCGACCACGCTGGACTCCTCCGAACAGCGACTGCGCCTGTAGCTCAACCGGATAGAGCATCGGCCTTCTAAGCCGACGGTTGCAGGTTCGAGTCCTGTCGGGCGCGCCAACAACGTGTTTTATGGTGGGCGTAGCTCAGCTGGTTAGAGTCCCGGATTGTGATTCCGGATGTCGTGGGTTCGAATCCCATCGCTCACCCCAAATTTGAAAGTTCAGGGCCGTTAGCTCAGTTGGTAGAGCAGTTGACTCTTAATCAATTGGTCGTAGGTTCGAATCCTACACGGCCCACCAACGAAGCCAGAACGCCGGTCGTCCTCGACCGGCGTTTTGCTTTTCCGGGCCGCCAAGCGAAGCGGCACACGCGCTGGAGAAAGCTCGCGGCCGCTTGTGTTACGTGCTGGCGCGACCCTAGAATACTGTGCTTTCGTGTAAGGGAATCATCGACTTAGGGCCGCTCAGCAGAGTGCGCGAAACGATCTGCCCGAGGCTACGGCCCGCAGCAAATTGCTCGTGAAATCTGCCGCTTACGGCACTTCGGCGATAGCGAAGCGAAAGTGGCGGAACTGGTAGACGCACCAGATTTAGGTTCTGGCGGGTAACACCGTGCGGGTTCGAGTCCCGCCTTTCGCACCAACCCCTTGCTTTTTTCCACGTTGCTGGCGGCCAATGCGCCGCCGCGGTGCCCGGTCAGGCCCGTCATTCAAGGTTATTCAGGAGTCGTCATGCAGGTTTCGGTTGAGAACGTCGGCAAGCTTGAGCGCAAGCTCACGGTGAAAATTCCCGCCGACCGCTACGAGTCGCAGGTGAGCGCGCGCATCGTGGAGATGGGCCGCACGGTGCGCCTGAAGGGCTTCCGCCCGGGCAAGGTACCGACCGCCGTCATCCAGCAGCGCTTCGGGCCCCAGGTGCGCAGCGAGGTGCTCTCGGACCTGATCGGCAGCACGCTGCGCGAGGCCTTCGACAAGGAAAACCTCCGCCCGGTGGCCAATCCGTCCATCGATACCACCGGCAAGCCGGAAAACGGCGAAATCGCGTACACCGCCACGTTCGAAGTGATGCCGGAGTTTCCGGAAATCGACGTCTCCGCCCTGTCGATCCAGCGCCCGGTAGCCGAGGTCTCCGACGCGGACATCGAGAAGATGATCGAAACGCTGCGCCAGCAGCGCCGCACCTTCGAAGCCGTGGATCGCGCCTCGAAGGAAGGCGACTTCGTGATGTTCGAGTATGCCGCCCAGGCGGGCGACTACCGTTTCCCGACCGAAGGGCTGGAGCGCGCCGGCAGCGTGCTGGGATCGGGCACCTTGTTCAAGGCGCTGGATGAGGCCCTGGGTGGCCGCAAGGCCGATGAATCGTTCGAGACGGACATCGCCTTTCCCGCCGATTTCCGCAACGAGCAACTGGCCGGCAAGACGGCCAAGGTCAACTTCAGCATCGTCAAGGTGCAGGAGCCGCAGCTGCCCGAAGTGGATGGCGAGTTCGCGAAGCTGTTCGGCATCGCCGACGGCGATCTGGAGGCGTTCCGCCGGGAGGTTCGGGCGAACCTGGAGCGCGAACTGAAGGCGACGCTGATGGCCCGCCTCAAGTCCGAGGTGGCGGAAAAGCTGGCCGACACCTACGCGCAGGTCGACGTGCCGAACCTGATGGTGCAGTCGGAAGCCCGTGCCCTGGCCGCCGGCAGCGTTCCGAAAGGCCAGCAGCCGCCGCCGCAACTGGTCGAGGCGGCTACGCCGATGGCTCGCAAGCGCGTGCTGGCGGGTCTGCTGATGGGCGAGATCGCCCGCAAGCAGTCGCTGGTCATCGATCGCAAGCGCGTGGCCGAGCAGCTCGCCGCGATTGCCTCGACCTACGAAGAGCCGGAGCAGGTCATTGAACTGTACAACTCCGATCCCCAACTGATGTCTGGGCTGCAGAATCGCGTGATGGAAGACCAGGTGGCTGAATGGGTGGCTGAACATGCCAACACCACGGCGCAGAATCTGAGCTTTGACGAGGTGATGCGTCCGGCGGGTGCCTGAGCCGCGTATCCTCGGGTTGTACGATCAGATCAATTACCGGAGCGCCGCACAGATGAACATGGATCCAATCAAGAGCCTCAACCTGGTGCCCATGGTCGTCGAGCAGACGGCTCGCGGTGAGCGTTCCT
>DASUJJ010000150.1:0-2695 GCA_036279335.1 Dyella sp. | reverse complement strand
GAAGATCGGGCGACTGCAGCCGTGCCGGATCGTGATCGACCAGCGTGGTCTGCCAGCCCAGCGCGGTGGACAGCGACAGCAGCGCGCGGGCTGCGGCGCTGGAGCCGATCACCACCAGCGCATGCGGTGGGTGCACCGACTCGATCAGCACGTCGAGCGTGCCCTGTGGCGAAGGCAGGCACAGCGTGACTGCGCCGCGTGCGTGCCGCGCGGCGCACGCGTTCGCCACGGTGCGGCTGATCGCTTGGCAGCCGCAGCCGTCGAACAGCGTCTGCGCTGCGCTCCACACCATCCGGCGCGGGGCGACCACGCGGCCGTCGATGGCGAAGACGGTGGCGAGGCATGCATCGATGCGTTGTTCCAGGCAAGCGGCCAGGCTGTCGGCAAAGTCCGTGGCCTCACGCGGCGCCATCGGCTCGATCAGGATTTCCAGCTCGCCGCCGCAGCCCATCTCCATCAGCACGTCCAGCCCGGACTCGCTGTTGTAATTCACCAGGCGCGGCTCGCCGCTGGCGATCACCTCCAGCGCGCGCGCCACGATGTCTCGCTGCGGGCAGCCGCCGGAGAGTTCACACACCACGCTGCCATCGCCCAGCACCAGCATGTGCGTGCCGGGGCGACGGAAGGTGGAGCCGCGCGTGCGGGTGAGGGTGGCCAGCGCGGCGCGCGGCTCGGCGTCGTTGCGCAGTGCGCGCATGGCGGCGAGCAGCTGCGCCAGTTCGTGGGGTGAGTTCATCGCGAGGCGTGTTGGGAGTCAGCGGATGTCACACGGGGCCTTTGCTGCGGCGAGGCAGCGGAGAGGGTATCGGGTTGGTGTGCGGGGGGGGCGCAGCGCTCGGCGGGGCGTCGTTCGCAGCCTGGTTTTTTGCTCGTCATCCTCGCGAACGCGGGGATCCACCTTGCCGTTCCCTCGTGCATCCGCCATCCGACAGCGTGCTTTCTGGCGAGTGAAAAGCAAACAGCCCCGCTGTTCGCGTCGGGGCATCGCTCTGCTCGAACGTATCGATGCCGCAATGAAGCGCGGAACGGCCTGCCCGCGAACAGGCAGGCCGTTCCAGATCGTCACACGACGGTAGATGCCAGCAGGTGCTCGATCTTCACGGGCAGGTCGCGCACGCGCACGCCGGTGGCGTGGTGCACGGCGTTGGTGACCGCGGCGGCAAAGCCGGCCAGGCCGATTTCGCCGATGCCGCGTGCGCCGAGCGCGTTGAGCTTGGTGTCCGGATAGTCGAGAAACAGCACGTCCATCTGCGGAGCGTCGGCGTGGGTGGCCATCACGTAGTCAGCCAGGTTGCTGTTGATCGCCTTGCCGTGGCGCGGTTCGTACTGCGTCTCCTCGAACAGCGCCATGCCCACGCCCATCGTGATGGCGCCCTCGATCTGGTTGCGTCCGGTCATCGGGTTGATGATGCGCCCGGCGTCGATCACGGTGAGCACGCGGCTCACCCGCAGCCGCGCGATGGCCGGCTCCCAGGTCACCTCGACGAAGTGCACGCCGTAGGAGTGCATCGAGAATTTCTTCGCTTCGGCGTCGCCGAAGGTGGAGCCGGATTTGCCCTTGCCCTCGACGTGGGCGAGGCGCGCCTCGTCGAGTACCTGCGCGAAGGGCCGGCCCGACGCGGCGGGTTCGTCCTTGCGATGCACGCGCCCTTCGGTGAAGGCGAGCTGCTCGGCCTTGGCCCCTTCGAACGGGCCCTGGCCCGCTGCTGTCTCCAGCAGCTGCGACACCGCCTTGCCGGTGGCCTCGGCCACGGCCGGCACCAGCGAGCCGGTGACCATCGAGCCGCCGGACAGCGGTCCCGGCGGCAGCGCGCTGTCGCCGATCACCACCTGGATGCGCTCCATCGGGATGCCCAGCTCGTAGGCCACCATCTGCGCCAGCATGGTGTAGGTGCCGGTGCCGATGTCCTGGGTGCCGCTGGCCACGCGCACGCTGCCGTCGGCGTTGAGCAGTACCGAGACTTCCGCGGCCAGCCGCTGCGCCATCCATGCGCAGCAGGCCACGCCCCAGCCGATGACCTTGCCGTCCGCACGCATCGAACCGATCGCCGGGTCGCGCTTGGCCCAGCCGAAGCGGGCGGCGCCCTCGGTGAGGCACTCCTTCAGGTGGCGCGAGGAGAACGGCACGTTCTCGCTCTCGTCGATCGCCGGCTCGTTGATCAGGCGCAGCTGCACCGGGTCGATCCTCAGCGCCAGCGCCAGCTCGTCCATGGCCGACTCCACCGCGAACAGGCCCGGCACGGCGCCCGGGCCGCGCATGGCGGTGTTGGGGCCGATGTCGCGGCGGGCGCAGCCGCTGGTGATCTTGAGATTGGGCGTGGAGTAGAGGAACGCGGTGGCCTCGCCGCAATCCTCCTTGGAGTGGTCGCTGCGCGAAGTGCTGTAGAGGAAGTCCTGGCGCAGCGCCACCAGCTTGCCGTCAGGCGTGGCGCCCAGGCGCATGCGCTGCTGGGTGTTGGTGCGATGGCCCACGTTGTGGAACATCATCTGTCGCGTCACCACCAGCTTGATCGGCTTGCCCAGATCGCGCGCAGCCGCCGCGGCCAGCAGCGCGTGCGGCCACGGCCACAGCTTGCCGCCGAAGCCGGAGCCGAGGAATTCGGTGACGATGCGCAGGTTCTCCTTCGGCACCCCCAGCATCTGCGCCATCACGTTGCGGTGGTTGATGACCGACTGGGTGGTTTCGTACAGCGTG
>DASUJJ010000149.1:0-3686 GCA_036279335.1 Dyella sp. | reverse complement strand
CCGGCTGCACGCCGACGGCGTGCGGTTTCACATGCATCACCGCTGGCTGGGCTGGAGCGACGATGGCGCGCTGCGCTTCGCCACACCGCACGGCGAGACAACGGTGCGTGCCGATGCCACCGTGCTGGCGCTCGGCGGCGGCAGCTGGCCGCAGCTGGGATCGGACGGCGCCTGGGTGGGCACGCTGGAGGCGGCCGGCGCGGCCGTGGCGCCGCTGACGCCGGCCAACTGCGGCTTCGAGCGGCCGTGGAGCGAGCACCTCGTCAGCCGCTTCGCCGGCGCGCCGCTCAAGGCGGTGGTGGCGCAGTGGCACGACCGCAACGGCTGGCGGCACCAGCGCCAGGGCGAATGCGTGATCTGCGAATACGGCATCGAGGGCAGCCTGATCTATGCCATCGGCCCCGCCTTGCGCGAGCAGATCGCCACCCGCGGCGAGGCGCTGCTGAAGCTGGACCTGGCTCCGGGCTACCCGCTCGACACGCTGGTGTCGCGACTGGCCGGGCCGCGCCGCAAGCACAGCATCGGCGACTGGATCCGCCGCCGCGCGGGGCTCGATGCGGCCAAGTGCGCGCTGGTGTTCGAGGTGGCCGACAAGGCCACGCTGGCCAACCACGTGGCGCTGGCCGGTTTGATCAAGGCGCTGCCCTTGCGCCTGCAGGCACCGCGGCCGATCGCCGAGGCGATCAGCACTGCCGGCGGCGTGCGCTTCGATGCGCTGGTGGACGACAGCCTGATGCTGCGCGCGCGAGCAGGCGTGTTCTGCGCCGGCGAGATGATCGACTGGGAGGCGCCCACCGGTGGCTACCTGCTCAACGCCTGCCTTGCCAGCGGGCTGCGCGCCGGACGAAGCGCGGCGCACTGGTTGCGCGGGCGCTGATCGAGGCCCGGTCGCTGGCGCCGCCCACGCGGGAGTCGGTCGACTGAAACGGCTCGCAGACCTTGATGGAGCTCGTTTCCCGCACTGGTGACCGCGCCGGTTCGGCGTTAGTCTCGGGAGCGGGGTGGGATCCGGATTCGGCGCACGGGGTTGCAGGAGGCTGCCCGACGCCTGGTCGCACAGAGGAAGCACAGCATGAAGAGCCGTTCGCTGACCGCAGTGCTCACGTTGGCCGTGGTTGCCGGTGCTGCGGTGGCCGGCGAAACCGTTTGCCTTGCTTCGGGCGAAGCTGCCGCGGCCGGTTTTTCCCGGGTCCATCCCGCGCATCAGGCACTGGGCGTGTCGCCCCATGCCCTCACCGATGTCGACGTGGCCCGTCTGACGCGTTCGAGCGTCGGCATGCCGACCTGCAGTTCCTGCCACTGAGATCAGCTTCCAGGAGCTGCGCCTTGGCATTCCCGCCCGCGCCGGCGATTTCCCGAAATCGCTCGTGCGAATGCCGGAGCCGGCCTCAGCCGAGCGGCCGCACGCGGAAATTGCGTCCCTTGATGCGCCCGGCGCGCAGCCGCTCCAGCGCCTTGTTGGCCAGCTCGCGACTGATCGCCACGTAGGCGCGGGTGGCGAATACGTCGATCTTGCCGATGTCGCCCGCCTGCAGGCCGGCGTCGCCGGTGAGCGCGCCGAGGATGTCGCCGGGGCGCAGCTTGTCCTGTCGACCCGCGTCGATCACCAGCGTCTTCATCGGCGCCAGTTGCAGCGTCTTGCCGCGCGGCGGCTGCACTTTCATCGTCTCGCGCCGCAGCGGCGTGCCCAGCACCTGCTCGATGTTGTCCGCCTTCGGTCCTTCGCGCGGCGTGACCAGGGTGAGCGCGAGGCCCGATTCGCCGGCGCGGCCGGTGCGGCCGATGCGGTGGGTGTGCGTGTCCGGGTCGTGCGCGATGTCGAAGCTCACCACCATGGGCAGCGCGGCGATGTCCAGCCCGCGTGCGGCGACGTCAGTGGCCACCAGCACGGTGCAGCTGCGATTGGCGAAGCGCACCAGCACCTCGTCGCGGTCGCGCTGCTCCATGTCGCCGTGCAGGGCCAGCGCGGAGAAGCCGCGGCGGTCGAGCTCCTGCGCCACGGCATCCACGTCCTTGCGCATGTTGCAGAACACCAGCGCCTGCGCGCGCTCGCCGGAGCCGCTGCGCTCGGAGGCAAGCAGCTGCGCCAGCGCGTCCAGCTTCTGCGCCGGTTCCACCATCAGGAAGCGCTGCTCGATCGACGGCCGCTGGGTGATCGGCGCCTCCACCGTCACCTCCACCGGATCGCGCTGCACGCGCGCACTCACCGCACGGATCTCGTCCGGGTAGGTGGCAGAGAACAGCAGCGTCTGGTGGTGCTTGGCGATGCGCCCGACGATGTCGTCGATCGCTTCGGAAAAGCCCATGTCGAGCATGCGGTCGGCCTCGTCCAGCACCAGCACCTTGATGCCGCCGCCGTGCAGGCTGGAGCGCTTGAGATGCTCCTGCACGCGCCCGGGCGTGCCCACCACGATGTGCGGATCATGCGTGAGCGAGGCCAGCTGCGGCCCCAGCGGCATGCCGCCACACAGCGTCAGCAGCTTCACGTTGGGAATGTTCGCGGCCAACTTGCGGATCGCCTTGCTGACCTGGTCGGCCAGCTCGCGCGTAGGGCACAGCACCAGCGCCTGCAGGCGGATGGTGTCCACGTCGATGCTCTGCAGCAGCGAGAGGCCGAACGCCGCAGTCTTGCCCGAGCCGGTCTGCGCCTGCGCGATCACGTCGCGCCCGGCCAGCATCGGCGGCAGGCTTTGCTCCTGCACCGGGGTCATGGCGGTGTAGCCGAGGGTGTCGAGGCTGGCGAGCAGGGCGGGTTTGAGCGGGAGCGAGGCGAAGGAAGTCATGCGCCATGATCGCACGGCGCCGCGCTTCATCCGGCAGGCGTCACCACTGCGTGCGGTTCGGCAGCAGGCCTTTCAGCTCGACGTCGGTGAGGTTGCGCCATTGGCCGGGCTTGAGGTGGCCGAGCTTGATGTTGTCGATGCGCACGCGGCGCAGCTGGGTCACGCGATAGCCGAAGGCGGCCGCCATCAGGCGGATCTGCCGGTTCAGGCCCTGGGTCAGCACGATGCCGAAGCCGAACTTGGCGATGCGCCGCACGCGGCAGCGCTGGGTCATCTGGCCGTGGATGCGCACGCCCTTGCTCATGCCGGCGAGGAACTCGTCGGTGACCGCCTTGTTCACCGCCACCAGGTATTCCTTCTCGTGGTGGTTCTCCGCGCGCAGGATCTCGTTGACGATGTCGCCGTTGCTGGTCAGCAGGATCAGCCCTTCGGAATCCTTGTCGAGCCGGCCGACCGGGAAGATCCGCTGCGGGTGGTCGACAAAGTCGACGATGTTGCCGTCCACGCTCTGGTCGGTAGTGCAGGTGATGCCCACCGGCTTGTTCAGCGCAATGTAGACCGCTTTCTTGGCCGAGGGCGTGGTGGCCAGGATGCGTGCCTTGACGATCTCGCCGTCCACGCGCACCTCGTCGCCCTCCAGCGCCTTGGCGCCGGTGGTGACGACCTCGCCGTTGATTGTCACCCGCCCGGCGAGCAGCAGCTCGTCCGCCTCACGGCGCGAGCACAGGCCGGCTTCGCTGATGTATTTGTTGACGCGCATGCCGCAACACCCGTGTAGGAGCGCACCCTGTGCGCGATCGCTTTTATCCGGCCCCGGAAGATTTTTCGCGCACAGGGTGCGCTCCTACAGGCTCATGTCAGGAGCGCAGCCCGACGCCGCGCTTGAGCAACTGCAGCGCCACC
>DASUJJ010000148.1:0-7753 GCA_036279335.1 Dyella sp. | reverse complement strand
AACAGCGTGGCGATGCCGAACGCATGCGCCAGCCACTCGCCCACCGTGGTGTAGTCCAGCAGCTGGCCGAAGCTGCCCGACAGGGTGAGCACGATCGCCCAGGCGCCCAGCGTGGCCAGCGCCACCTGCGGCGCGCGGCTGGTGGGATCGAGCCGGCCCACCGCGCTGAAGAACATGCCGTCGCTGCCCATGGTCTGCAGCACGCGTGCGCCGCCGGCAATGGCGATGGCGCAGTAGCCGAAGGTGGAGCAGGCGATGCCCACCGCCATGATCGTGGCCCCGCGCGGACCGAGCAGCTGGTGCATGAGGTCCGCCGCCGGCGCCGAGCTGGCGGCCAGGCCGGCATGGCCCAGCCCGGCGAGGTAGGCCAGGTTCACCAGCAGGTAGCTGCCGACCACGCCCGCCATGCCCAGCCCCAGCGCGCGCGGCAGGATGCGCTGGGGATCGCGCACCTCGCCTGCCAGGTCGTTGAGGTAGTGGAAGCCGCCGTAGGCAAACAGCACCGGCAGCAGCGCGCCCAGAAAGTCGCCCGGCGTCGCCGTGTGCACGGGATCGGCCGCCAGCGCCATGCCGAGATGACCGCGCGCCAGTACCAGCCCGACCACCACCAGCAGCGCGATCGCCGCCAGCTTGAGCACGGTGAACAGGTTCTGGACCCACGCGCCGGCGCGGATGCCGAACAGGTTGATGCCCACGATGAAGGCGATCGCCCCCACCGCCACCGGCTTCACGAATCCGCCGGGGAAACCCAGCGCCGCGCAGAAGTAGTCGGCAAACGTGGTCGCCACCGCCGCCACGCTGCCGGGGTAATTGATCAGCGCCATGGTCCAGCCGAACAGGAACGCCGGCAGCTTGCCGAACGCCTCGCGCAGGTAGACGTAGGTGCCGCCCGCCTGCGGCCGGCGCGCGCCCAGTTCGGCGTAGCAAAGCACGCCGGCCAGCGTGAGCAGGCCGCCGATCGCCCACAGCAGCAGTACCTGCCAGCCGGCCGAGGTGCGCTCGGCCACGGTCGCCGGGTTGCGGAAGATGCCCGCGCCGATCACCCCACCGATCACGATGGCGGCGGCGTCCCAGGTGCCCAGACGGCGCAGATAGGTCGGCGAGGAAGTCGCAGTTGTCATGGCGTGGCGGGCGTCCCTGGCGAGAAAAACCGGCCCATAGCCTGACACGTGGAGTGCCTGGTGTGGCCGCCTCGGCGCCAGTACGCGCATCGACCATGGCCGGGCCGGGCCGCATGCCCCCGTATCGGTCGACGGCGTGCGCGCTCGGGCAGGCGATGTGCGCCCCGTGATGTGCGCCGCGCGAAGCGGCCCACTCCTCAACGCACGGCGGCCGATTAGAATCGCCGCTCGCACTCCAGGCACGGCACGATGCTTCCACTTCCAGTCACCCGCGACATGACGCCCGAATATCCGGACCTTTGCATGCGGCGGGCGCATTCGGGCACCCCGGGAAAGAGGCGATGAAGCCGCCGGAGGCGGCGGGCGCCACCGCAGCGTCGCCGCTGATGCGATGGCTGTCGACAGGCGCGGCCCTCGTGATGCTGTCGGTGGCGGCGTGGCTGATGCACCGCTATCTGGCGCAGATCAGCTGGCGCGAGTTCGCCGTGGCGTGGTCACAGTTGCCAGCCAGCAGCATCGTCGGCTCGATCCTCGCTGCGGCGGTGAGTTTCACCATGCTGGCCGCCTTCGAGATGCAGGCCGCGGCGCTGACCGCGCCCGGGCGCATCTCCCCGCGCCGCGCGGCGTTTGCCGGGGTGGTTGCCAATGCGCTGGCCAACACGCTGGGCTTTCATGCCCTGACCGCCAGCGCGGTGCGCTTTCGCATCTATCGGGTCGGCGGCCTGAGCGCCGGCGACACCGCCCGCATCGTGGGCGTGGCCGGGCTCGGGGTGGGGCTGGGCTTCGCCGTGGTGATCACCGGGGCGCTGTGCTGGGAGCCGGCGATCGTCCAGGGATGGGGACGCATTCCCGGCCTCGTGCTGCTCGGCGTGCTGGGCACGCTGCTGGCGTGGCTGGGCTCGCAATCGCGGTCGCTGCGCATCTTCGGCTGGAGGCTGGTGTTTCCCGATGCGCGCACCGCGGCGCTGCAGATGCTGATCGGCGCGGTGGAGATGAGCGCCGCGATCGCGGCGCTCTACATCCTGTTGCCGGCGTCGATCGCGCCGCCGTTCGTCGAGTTCCTGCCGCTCTACGTCGCCGCCGTGCTGGCCGGGCTGATCAGCCATGCACCGGGCGGCCTGGGCGTGTTCGAAACCATCATGCTGGCCTCGTTCACCCAGGCGCAGCGCCCCGACCTGCTGGCCGCCATGCTGTGCTACCGGCTCACCTACAGCCTGCTGCCGTTCGCGCTGGGCAGCCTGGCGCTGGCGATGTTCGAGGCGCGGCAGCGCTGGCTCGACCGCTCGGCGGGTGACGCTTCGGTTCAATTCGACGGCGGATAGCGCCGGATCAGCCGCTGCTGGCGCAGGTGGTGGCGGGCCAGCGCCAGCGCGCCGATCGGCCGGAAGCCGCGCCCACGGTTGGCCGCACCGATCTCGAACAAGGCCCGCTGCTTGGCGAACACCATCGCGTAGACCTGGCGCACGCTGTATTTGGGATCCCACGCGTGCACCGCCTCGGAGCCGGCACCGTTGACTTCCATGATGGTGAAGCGGCCCGCGCGCAGATCCGGCACGGTGGCAAAGCGCACGTCGAAGCGGCCAACGTGGAACTCGGGCATGTCGCACGCCACCGCCTCGATCGCCGCCAGCAGCTCCGGCGTGGCGAGCTCGGAGCCATCCTCGTAACGACCGCCCACGCGGGTCGAGCCGATCAACGACAGGCGGACGACTTCGCCCACCGCGGGAATGCGCGCGGGATCGATCTCGCATCGATGCTCGTGCGGCCGGTCGAACGCGCGCCGCAGGCGATCGTCTTCCACCACCAGCTCGCCCAGCGTGCGCAGGCCGTCGCCCGTCACCTGGGGATAGTGGCGCAGCAGGATGCCGAGGAACTGCCCGCCATCGCGCGCGGGATGGCGGATGTAGTAGATGCCCGCCTCGCCCGGCTCATCCAGATAGCGCTGCAGCATCAGCACCTCGCCTTCGGGATAGTCGGCCAGATAAGCCGTCAGCCCCGCCACGTCATCAATGCGCCGCACGCCGAAGCCGCACCAGCCAAGATCCGGCTTGGCCACCACGGGAAACGCCAGCCCCGCCGCCGCCATGGCCGCCAGCGCGGCGGGAAGCGCCTGCACCCCGTGCGCCGTGAGTAGCGCGAAGGGGGCGACGCGCTGGCGTGCATCAGGCCCCATCACGGCGAAATATTCGGACTTGCTGTCGCCCACCAGCCCGCCCGCGGTGATCGCCGGATTGGCCGCCGACGGCAGCGTGAGGCTGCGATAGCGCAGGCCGAGCCAGGCCCACTGGATCACCATCGGCACCAGGTTGAGCCACTTGGGAATGCGCTCGATCGTGCCGGGCCGCGGCACGCCGACTGGCGGCGGCCGCCATCCTTGCGTGACCGTCAGCGGCTCAGCCATGGGCGATCACCTCGTACTGGATCGGCTTGAAGGCAAAGTTGTTGGACTGCCCGGCCGAGCACGCGGTGAGCCCGATCAGCAGATCCATCTGCGCCTCGAACACGGTGTAGTCGCCGGCGCGGCTCAGCGGCGGCTCCACGCTGATCGCGCCGGTCGACGGATCCACCGGCACGTTCATGAACACGTTGAAGGCGGTGGGGATGGCGTCCGGCAACACGCCGTACGGCGCCAGCGCGGCCGCCAGGTTGCCGAAGCAGCCGCGGTGCGGCTGCTCGTCACCGTAGATGATGCGGAACATCTCGGCCGAACACGGCGACAGCAGGAAATCGTGGCGGCCCACGGTGTCCTCGCCGATGCGCAGCATCACCTGCGAGCGGTTGGAGTAGATCGGGTCGCCGGTGGAGAGATAGATGCGGCTGGCGTAGTCGATGCTGCGGCCTGAGGAGATCGCCTCGCCCAGATCGTGACGGTTGAACGCCACCAGGTCGGCCACCTGCTCGCCTTGCGGATCGATCACCCGTAAGCGCTCGCCCTGGCGAAGCTCGAACGCCACGCCGCTGCGCGGGGCGATGGTCTGGATCATGCTCATGCACCTTGGTCCCGGGGAGAAAACGGGCAGACCCAGTCGGTGTCCACCTCGCGCCCGCTGTACTGGCGAGCCTCGGAGCTGCGCCCATGCACGGCCAGCATGGGATTGGGCGATCCGGCATAGGCCAGATCGCGCTGCAGGATCGCCTCGCGCAGCTTGTCGTAGCGCCCGTCCGCGCGCAGCTGTTCGAACTGGCTGTGCAGGTTGAACACCAGCACCGGGCAGCGGAACCGGCGAGCCGGGCGACTCGAGCCCGGATGCAGGCCCACCACGTAGAACGCCTTGCCGCCCACGCTCATGCTGAAGCTCGGCGAAGCCGGATCATCACTGACGCGGGTGTCCCAGCCGTAGCGGCCGCGGTCGATCGCATGGATCGACGCCAGGCGTTCCCACAGCGTGCGTTCGAAGGTGGCCTCGTCCAGCGCTGGCGAGTTCGGGAACAGCACCGCCACGCTGATGAACGAAGGGCCTTCCAGCGGCTCCGCCAACGCCTGCAGATGACGGGCAATCGCGAGATCGTCCGTCGCGCAGACAAAACTGTCTCCGCGCACCAACAGCTGCTGCCCGCGCGAGCGCGATGCCTTGGCGCCCAGGCACGGAAACGACGCCGCATCGATGAACGCCTCGAATGCCGCCTCGATCGAGTCGGGCGGGTAGGCGGGATGGCCGCCAAGCGCGCGGGTCTCGTGGGATGTCTCGGGTTGAAGCCATGCCTGCATGCCATCTCCGCCGGTGCCGCACAGCGGCGCGCCGGCCCGCCTTGGTAGCCCTGTGTCCAGAACGGTACGGGCCATCGCGGCGGAAGGATGTGAAAGCCGGTGCCGCCAGCTGAATGGTTGCCGCCGCCGCGCGGCTAGAATGGCGCGGTGCCGCCCCTCCCTCCGCCCGTGCCCGCCGCTGCGCGCAAGATCCTCCACGTCGACATGGACGCGTTCTACGCGTCGGTCGAACAGCGCGACAACCCGGCGCTGCGCGGCAAGCCGGTGGTGGTGGCATGGCGCGGTGCGCGCTCGGTGGTCTGCGCCGCCAGCTATGAGGCCCGGCCGTTTGGCGTGCGCTCGGCGATGCCGGCGGTGCGCGCCGAGCGGCTGTGTCCGCAGGCGATCTTCGTGCCGCCGGACTTCTCCCGCTACAAGGCCGTGTCGCGGCAGATCCGCGAGATCTTCGCCCGCCACACCGACCTGATCGAACCGCTGTCGCTGGACGAGGCCTATCTCGACGTCACCACCACCAGGAGCGGGCTTGGTTCGGCCACGGCCACCGCCGAAGCGATCCGCGCGGCGATTCGCCAGGAAACCGGGCTCACCGCCTCCGCCGGCGTCGCGCCCAACAAGTTTCTCGCCAAGATCGCCTCCGACCACCGCAAGCCCGACGGCCTGTTCGTGGTGCGTCCGCACCAGGTCGACGCCTTCCTGCTGCCGCTCAAGGTCGGGCGCCTGCCGGGCGTGGGCAAAGTGATGGAGGCGAAGCTCGCCGAGCTCGGCATCGCCACCGTGGCGCAGCTGCGCACCCTGCCGCTGGCCGAGATGGAACAACGCTTCGGCCGCTGGGGACGCCGGCTGCACGAGCTGTCGCTGGGTATCGACCACCATCCCGTGCAGCCGGAGCGCCCCAGCGTGCAGGTGTCGGCCGAGGACACGTTCGAGCACGACCTGCGGCTGGACGAACTCGAACCGCACATCCGTCGGCTGGCCGAGAAAACCTGGGCCGGCCATCAGCGCGAGGAAGGCCGCGTGGCGCGCACCGTGGTGCTCAAGCTGAAGACCGCCGATTTCCAATCGCTGACCCGCAGCCTCACCCCGGCCAGCCGGCCGCATTCCGCACGGGAGCTGGCCGATATCGCCTGCGCCCTGCGCAGCCGGGTGGAGCGTCCGGTCGACAGCCGCTACCGCCTGGTGGGCGTGGGCCTGTCCGGCTTCGTCGATGCGGACCAGTACGCCGCGCAGATCGACCTGTTCGGACCAGCGCCGCGCTGAGCCCGCGCGGCGGGCGTCACAAATCAACAGAGCTTGCTATTAGATAGTGCGCTATGTATATTGCCTGCCCATGACCAAGCGCGCGCCATCGAAAGCTGCCCCCACACCGCTACGGCTGGATCAGCAGGCGTGCTTTTCGCTGTATTCGGCGCAACTGGCGATGACCAAGGTCTACCGCAAGCTGCTCGCCGCGCTCGACCTCACTTACCCGCAGTATCTGGTGATGCTGGTGCTGTGGGAGGGCGATGGCCTCACCGTCTCGCAGATCGGCGAACGGCTGTTCCTCGACTCGGCCACGCTCACGCCGCTGCTCAAGCGGCTGGAGGGCTCCGGGCTGCTCACGCGGCAGCGTTCGGCCGAGGACGAGCGTCAGGTGCTGATCACCCTCACTGCCGAGGGGCGCGCGCTGCGTCGCAAGGCCGGCGCAATACCGGAGGCCGTGTTCTGTGCCACCGGCTGCGAGCCGCACGAACTGCTCGAGCTCAAGTCCCGGCTGGATGGACTGCGCGAACGCCTGTCGCAACACACGTAGTCGGGCTGCTCTCAACTGCGCGCAACGCCCACTTTATACATCGCGCGCTATTTCATACCGCACTATCCAAACCACCCAGAGGAGATACCCATGTCCATCGAAAACGTCCTGTATCGCGCCCACGCCCACGCCACCGGCGGCCGCGACGGTCGCGCCGCCTCCTCCGACAGCGTGCTCGACGTCAAGCTCACCACGCCCAAGGAACTCGGCGGCGCCGGCGGCGTCGGCACCAACCCCGAGCAGTTGTTCGCCGCCGGCTATTCGGCGTGCTTCCTGGGTGCGATGAAATTCGTCGCCGCCCAGCAGAAGATCACCCTGCCGGCCGACACCCGCATCGAGGGCAACGTAGGCATCGGCCCGATTCCCGCCGGCTTCGGCATCGAGGTCGCGCTGACGATCAGCGTGCCGGGCATGGAGCGCAGCGCGGCCGAGGCGCTGGTCGCCAAGGCGCATGAGGTCTGCCCGTACTCCAACGCCACCCGCGGCAACATCGACGTCTCACTCACCGTGGCGTGAGTCCCACCGCCGCCACGGCCAGGCCGTGGCGGTCGGGCTCTACACTCACGGGCATGCCGGCAAGCACCCCACCCGTGGTCCAGCCCCTGCAAGAGAGCACCCTGCCCGAGCCCGGGCAGTGGTGCCTGTACCTGATCGAGTGCAGCAACGGCGCCTGGTATGCGGGCATCACCAATCACCTCGCCGCGCGCTATGCGGCCCACGCGACCGGTCGCGGCGCCCGCTACACGCGGGCCAACCCGCCGCGCCACCTGCTTGGATGGCGTCCGTACCCTGACCGCTCCAGCGCTTCGCGGGCCGAAGCGGCGATCAAGAAACTCGACAAAGCCCGGAAAATACCGTTTTTGCAGGCCGATTCTGCCCCCGGGGAAAAACTCCTAGAACGGGCTCAAGACCTTCATTCAATTGAGGTTTCCAGCGAATAACGTGCCCGGCCGGGACTTTCCGAAAAATAAATGAGGCATTGCGCCCTGCACACGTGTACGCTGGCGGGGTAGTGCTTGAGGCCAGAGTTCGGTTGCACTGCGTTATCTTGCGGCGAGTCTGCCTCACTCCACGCCGCTATACATCCCATGTGTCAAAGGTCAAAGCGTCATGTCAAATCGTCAGAGCGGTACC
>DASUJJ010000147.1:0-15472 GCA_036279335.1 Dyella sp. | reverse complement strand
CGTTGGTGGTCACGAACTGGCCGCCCGACGAGATGGCCGGCCACACCGTGAAGGCCGGGGCCGGCACGTTCGGATCACCGCCGTTGAACTGCACCACGTTGACCGTGGCGGAGCCGTTGACCAGCGCGCGCTTGGAGATGGCGTAGATCTGCGCGCCGTAGAAGCCCGAGCCGAACAGCGCGAACTCGTTGGTGGTGAGGAAGATCGCGTTGGCGTCGGCGCCGATGTGCGGGTAATCGCCCAGGCAGAAACCGCCCGCACAGCGGTGATCGGGCGTGCCGGCGCTGCCGTTGTTCTGCACCGGCAGCGAGTAGAGGGTCCAGGCGCCGGTGGGGTCGGCGGTCTGGCTCACCGCGATGTCCAGATGGTTGGTGCCGGCCAGCGTGGACGAGGTGCCCACCCGGTCCAGCGTCAGCACCACCTGGAACCAGCGCTTGGTCGCCGCGTCGTAGTAGCACGACGGGTCGGTGATGCTCGGTCCGTAGGCGCCGGTGGTGCGATTGATCGCCGCCGTGTAGCCGTAGAACGTGTTGAGGTCGACGGGGCCGACCAGCCGGTTGCCCGCGGTGTCGTAGATCGCCAGCACGTCGTTGACGCTTTCCATGACGAAGCCATTGCCGGCGCACAGGCCCTGGTCGGGTGGTTCGACCGAGAACTGGTTGCCGCCGTTGGCGTAGCGCTGGTCGTGGAAGTTCAGGCCATCGAAACCGCCCAGCAGGTTGGGATGCGCCTTGGCCCGCTTCGCCTCGCCCTTTCGCTGGCTGCCGACGTGCCCGCGGGCGATGCTGCGGTTCACTACGGGCGGCGGTCCGAGCTCCTCTTCTTCGCCCGAATCGGCGTCGCCGGCACTCATCGCCGGATCCTGTTCGAGGCTGGTAATCGGCGCGCCGCCGATGGCGGAGGTCGCGGGCACGGTCGTCGCGCCCCGGTGCAACGTCAGCGTGGTTTGTGGAGCCGCGAAAGCGCACGTGGCAAAGGCCATGGCCGCAACGGCGACGAGCAATCTCATCTTCATGACATCGGTCTCCTGGTCCCAGGTGAATGACGCGCCCCCCCCTGGATGCCCTGATCGGTGAACCCGACCGGCATCGACGCAAGTACGCGCATGGTTCAGCGCGCCGGGCGAGGCTAGCTGCCTGTCCGACGTGCCGACCTGTGCCAGATCAACTCAGCCGGCATCGCCGGCGGGGTGGCCCGCGCCGAGCAGCGGGTCGCGATTGCCGACTCGCCGAGCCTTGCCGCTGTCTCGGCTGCCCGGATCAGCCCGCCGCGCGCTGGCTGTTGAACACCGCCAACTGCGCATCGAACGCCCGCTTGAAGGCGGGTCGCGCTTCGCCGCGGGCCACGTAGGCGGCGAGGTTCGGGTATTCGTCGAGCAGGCCCGAGGGGCGCAGGCGGCGCAGCACGCCGATCATCATCAGGTCGCCGGCGCTGAAGGCACCTTCGAGCCAGTCGGCGTCGCCCAGACGCTCGGACAGCTGGCCCGCGCGCTGGCGGATGCGCTCCAGCACGAGCGGCAGGCGCTGCGCGGCCCAGGGCTTGTCGCCCTCCTGGAACCTGGCGTTCTGCAGATCGAGGATGGGCGGCTCGATGGTGTTGACGGCGGCAAACATCCAGGCGATCGCGCACGCCCGGGCGTTCGCATCGTCTGGCAGCAGGCCCGCGTGCTGCTGCGCGATGTGCAGCACGATCGCGCCGGACTCGAACAGCACCAGCTCGCCTTCCTCATAGGTGGGAATCTGCCCGAACGGATGCAGCGCGCGGTGCGCGGGCTCCTTCATGGCGGCGAACGACACCAGGCGAACGTCGTAGGGCTGGCCGACTTCTTCCAGCGCCCAGCGCACGCGCATGTCGCGCGCGAGGCCCTGGCCGCGGTCGGGGGAGGCTTCAAAGGCGGTGATGGTGGGTGTCATGGCTTATTCCGGAGGCTGGGGTGAAAGAGCATGCATAAGCAGCGAGAGCGGATGGGGTGAGGCCCGACACAAGGACAGCGTTGTCTGCACCAGGCGGGCAGCCGATGGAACTCACCCCCGCCTTGCCGCTTCGATCGCCGCGATGTCGATCTTCGTCATCCCCATCATCGCGTTGAAGGCGCGCCGGGCTGCGGCGCGATCGGGGTCGGTCCAGGCGGCGATCAGCGCGCGCGGGGTGATCTGCCACGACAGGCCCCACTTGTCCTTGCACCAGCCGCATTCGCTGGCCTGGCCGCCGTGGTCGATGATGGCGTGCCACAGGCGATCGGTCTCGGCCTGGTCGTCGGTCGCCACCTGGAACGAGAACGCCTCGCTGTGCCGTATCCCGGGACCGCCGTTGAGCCCGAGGCAGGGAATGCCCATCACGGTGAACTCCACCGTGAGCACGTCGCCCGCCTTGCCCGCGGGGTAGTCGCCCGGCGCACGATGGACGGCGCCCACGGCGCTGTCGGGAAACGTGGCTGCATAGAACGTTGCCGCCTCCAGCGCGGCGCCGTCGTACCAAAGGCAAATCGTGTTCTTGCTGATCATGCGCGCTCTCCTGGTTTGCCGGGCCCACGTGCTCTTGATGTTCTTCGACGAACGACGATGGTGCCGATCGACACCGCGCCCCGCCCTGGCGCAGGCAGCGGGTGCGGATCGGCCGTATTCATCGACAGGACACCCGCGATCACCCACATTGCCTCGTTTGGTTGACCGGAGTGGTGATGGGTAACCGTGTGAGAAGGCGTGGCTGGCACGTCGGACAAGCAGGCTCCCGGGTGCGGCTGCGCCATCTGCTGGCCGCGGCGCTGTGCCTGCTGGGCGTCGGCATCAGCGTGGCGCATGCCGAAAGCGGGAAGCTCAAGATCCACGTGCTCAGCGATCGGCTGACGATCGCCGTGGCCCGTCATCCGCAGGTCTATCTGTACGGGCGCATCGATGCGGACGCGCCGGAACGTTTCGACAAGCTGGTGCGCGCCGGCCGCATTGCGCCGGGTTCGGACGTTTATCTCAGCGCGCCCGACGGTGATGCCGCCGCCGGCATGGCGCTCGGGCGGCTGATTCGCCGGGGCGGCATGGCCACGCATCTGGGCGCGCCGCGCCGGAATTTTCCCGGCGCCACGGCCAGCCGCACGGCAGTGTGCGTGGATGCCTGCGCGTATGCGTTTTTCGGCGGGCTGTATCGCTGGGCGCCGAGCGGCAGCGATCGGCTCGGCCTGACGCTGCCGCTGTCGGCCGACGCCGCGGCATACCTCCAGTCCATGCAGATCGACCTTGGTGAGCTGGCCACGGCGCCGGGCCCGCGCGCCGGCGCGGTGACCTGGTTGCTCGCCGAACGCCTGCACAAGAGCGGTGCCATCAACAATGGCGAGCTGCCGCCCACGGCGACCTACGACGTGCTGTCGCCCACGCCGACGCTCGATCTGCGCCAGGTGGATCGCAAGGGTGAGCATCGGCTCACCGTCACCTGCCGCCCCGGCCAGACCCTGATTGCCGCGTACGAGCGGGTGGGCGCACAGCGCGCCCGCGAGATCGTGGCGCGCAAGGCGCGTTCGTATTTCGAATTGAACGGCCGGCCGATCCTGGCATCGCAAGACGGCGTCAGCGCCGAGGGCGACATGCTGGTGATCCGCCGCAGCTACCCGCCGTCGGATCTGGTCGACCTGCTGTTTGCCGGCTCGGTGGGGGCCTGGGTCGATGGCCGCAGCGCCGCGTTCCGCGACGGCTTCACGCTGCATCCGTGGGGCGCGTACAAGCAGCTGAAGGTGTTCTACCACGCGTGCTGGCGGGCCGCGCCGTGGCCACCACGGGTGAGGAAGGGCGCGGCAGCGGCGCCATAGCGGGCCCAGCGTCGGCCGGGCCTCGTGCGTGCCCGGCGCACCGCTGGTGGATCGGACACAGGCGGTTTGAATCACCGGATCGTCCTGCACGTGGCGAAGCGAAGTCGAAGCACCAGGCCGCCAACGTTGTCCGGCGGCCCGTTCCACCGCGCAGCGCGCGGCCGGCTCAGGCGAGCTGGCGCAGTTTGGGCTCGCGATCCCACTGGCGCGTCGCGGCTGCCTGGATGAACTCGGCGAGCTGGCTGGCGTCCAGCACGCCGGCATCCTTCTTGATGCCGCCCGCCTTCAGCAGCGCCTGGGCGCCGGCGTCGGCCGCGATGGCTTTCAGATGGCCAAACGCGTCGCGGACGAAGTCCACCGCCGCCGCCTCGCGGGCGAGCATCCGGCCGGCTTCATCGGACAGCACGATGGCCACGGCGTCGAAGATCACCGACGGCGTGCCGGCGAGCTGGCCATCGGCGGCGAGGACGCGGCCATCGCTGAGCCTGCCGCCGCCGAGTTTGGGTGCCACGATCTTCACCGTGGCGCCGGCCGCTTCCGCGGCCTTGCGCAGGGCCTTGATCGCCGCCGCATCGGAGTCGTCATGGATCAGGATGCCCACCGCACGGCCTTCCAGCGTGGCCTTCATTTTTCCGATGATCTGCAGGGCCGGTGAGGGCGGTTGCTCGACCGCCGCCACCGCGGCGGGCTGGGCCGGGGGAAAGGAGTTCATGCCTATGCCGTCGGCCACGCGCTGCGCCAGCGATTCGTCGACGTTGCGCAGATGCCCCACCATCGCCTCGCGCACGGGGGCGGCCTGCACCTTGGACAGCTCGAACACCAGGGCGGAGGCGATGTGCGCCTGCTCGTGTGGCGTCTGGCTGTGGAAGAACTGGCGCGCCTGGCTGTAGTGGTCGGCGAAGCTTTCCGCGCGGATGCGGCTCTTGCTGCCTGCATCGGCCGGCTCGGCGAAGCTGCGAAATCCTGCCGCGGTGGCGCGGGCGGCGCCCGGCTCCAGCGCGGTGGGTTCGTGCGCCGTGCGCCCCTTGGGCTGCGCCATCTGCATGTGGCCGTCGCGCTGCTGGTTGGCAAACGGGCACTGGGGCGCATTGATCGGGATCTGGTGGAAGTTGGGCGAGCCCAGCCGCGACAGCTGCGTATCGAGGTAGGAAAACAGCCGCCCCTGCAACAGCGGATCGTTGGAGAAGTCGATGCCCGGCACCAGGTGCGACGGGCAGAACGCCACCTGCTCGGTTTCCGCGAAGAAATTGTCTGGCCAGCGGTCGAGCGTCATCGTGCCGATCACGGTGAGCGGAATCAGTTCCTCCGGAATCAGCTTGGTGGCATCGAGGTGGTCGAACGGCAGCGCGTCGGCCTCTTCCTGGGTGAACAACTGCACGGCGAGCTCCCACTCGGGAAACCGGCCGGACTGGATCGCCTCGAACATGTCGCGGCGATGGAAGTCCGGATCGGCCCCGGCGATCTTCACCGCCTCGTCCCACACCGTGGACTGCAGCCCCAGCCGCGGCCGCCAGTGGAACTTCACGAAGGTGCTGTCGCCACCGGCATTGACCAGGCGGAAGCTGTGGATGCCGAACCCTTCCATCATGCGCAGCGAGCGCGGCAGGGTGCGGTCGGACATCGCCCACATGATCATGTGCATCGCTTCGGGCGTCAGCGCGATGAAATCCCAGAAGGTGTCGTGCGCCGAGGCCGCCTGCGGAAAGCCGCGATCGGGCTCCATCTTCACCGCGTGCACCAGATCGGGGAACTTGATCGCGTCCTGGATGAAGAACACCGGGATGTTGTTGCCCACTAGATCCCAGTTGCCCTCACGGGTGTAGAACTTCACCGCGAAGCCGCGCACGTCGCGCGGCGTGTCGATCGAGCCGGCGCCGCCGGCGACGGTGGAGAAACGCGCGAACACGGGCGTCTTCACGCCTTTCTCGGTGAGGATTTTTGCCGTGGTGTACTGGCTGAGCGACCTGGTCAGCTCGAAGTGCCCGTGCACGGCGGTGCCGCGCGCATGCACCACACGCTCGGGGATGCGCTCATGGTCGAAGTGGGTGATTTTTTCGCGGAGGATGAAATCCTCCAGCAGCGTCGGGCCACGCGGCGTGGCCTTGAGCGAGTTCTGGTTGTCGCTGATCGGCAGGCCCTGGTTGGTGGTCAGCGCGGGCTCGCTGCCATCGGCCATCCACTGCAGCTCGTCGCCGTTTCCGCGCTGTTGCCGCGCGGGTGCTGAAGGGTTTCCGGGAGAAACCGGCGGGGTCTTGTTCTTGGCCATGAGGTGCTCCGGGCTGCGTCGTTCGGGGGAGAAGTGCAGGGGGCTCAGCGGTTTTGGCGATGCTCTGCCCGCGCACGTGAACAGCGCGTCCGCGCTGCGTGGTGGGCGGAAGCAGGGCGCGGCGGCTGTGCTCATCCGCCTTCACGCGGCCGTGCACCGGTGTTCACACACACTCGGCGCCCCACCGCACCGAAGAGCAAGCATTGATGAGAGTCCAACCCCTGAGCGCGGCGTTCTGTCTTGGCCTGGTCGCAGCCGCCAGCGCGCATGCCGGCCCCGCTACCGCGGCGCTCACCGTCGATGCGGTCAACCAGGCCGACGCCACCGGCGACGGCTCGGGCAAGGCCGCGAGTGCGGGCGTGCTGCGCGCGCAGATCCTGCTTGAGCGGGCGCGCTTTTCGCCGGGCGAGATCGACGGCCTGTCGGGCTCCAATCTGCGTGGCGCGATTGCCGGCTTCCAGGCCAGCCACGACCTCGACGCGAGCGGCCGCATGGATGCCCCGACCTGGAAGGCACTGGCGCAGGACAGCGCGCCGGCACTGGCCACGATCACGCTCACCGATGCCGATGTCGCCGGGCCGTTCAGGCCGCTGCCGGCCGGCATGGAGGCGCGCTCCAAGCTCGATGCGCTCGGCTACACCTCCTCGCTGGAGGCGCTGGGTGAACGGTTTCACGCCAGCCCGGCGCTGCTGAAAAAGCTCAATCCGCAGGCCTCGTTCGATCAGGCCGGCACCACGCTGGTGGTGCCTGACCTGGCCAACATCGCGCCGCTGCCGGCGGTGGCGAAACTGGTGGTGGACAAGTCCGCGTCGACGGTGTCGCTGCTCGACGACGGCGGCAAGGTGGTGGCGCAATATCCGGCCTCGACCGGCAGCAGCCACGACCCGCTGCCGCTGGGCGACTGGAAGATCAAGGGCGTCGGTCGCAATCCGACCTATCACTACAGCCCCGCGCTGTTCTGGGATTCCAACCCCAAGGACGCCAAGGCGACCCTGCCGGCCGGTCCCAACAACCCGGTGGGCGTGGTGTGGATCGACCTGTCCAAGGAACACTACGGCATCCACGGCACCCCGGAGCCGTCGAAGATCGGCAAGACCCAGTCGCACGGCTGCATCCGCATGACCAACTGGAGCGCCAGGACGGTGTCGGACGCGGTGAAGCCCGGCATGGTGGCGACGCTGGAGGAATAGTCGCCATGCGCAGTCTCATGCTTGTCCTGATTGGCGCCGTATGTGGGGTGCTGGGCAGCTTTGCGCTGGGCGTCTGGTCGCGTCCTGCACCCGCGACCGATCCCTGCGTGGATGCCCGGATCGCCCCGCTGCCGCCGGCGGCCGTTTCCGTGGACGCACCTGTTCCCGCGGCGACGCAGGCCGCGCTGGCACCCGTGGCCATCGCAGCGAGCGAACCGGTGGAAAGCGCCAGCGTGCCGCCGTCGAGCGCGTCGGTGGCGTTGGCCTCCGTGCCCACCTCGACCGGGTTGCCGCCGGATACGCCGGAGGCGATTGCCGCCCTGCCGCCGGCGTCGGTGAGCGACCTGCTGCTTCCCGTCCAGGGCGTGGATCCCTCGGACCTGGCCGACACCTTTACCCAGGCACGCAGCGGCGGACGCGTGCACGACGCCATCGACATCATGGCGCCGCGCGGCACGCCGGTGCTGGCGACGAACGACGGGCAGGTGGTGAAGCTGTTCACCAGCGTGCGCGGCGGGCTGACGGTGTACGAGTTCGGGCCGCAGAACCGGGTGGTCTACTACTACGCCCACCTGGACCGCTACGCGCCGGGACTGGCCGAGGGCCAGCGGCTGCATCGCGGCGACCTCATCGGTTTCGTCGGCAGTACCGGGGATGCCAGCGCCGACGCGCCGCACCTGCATTTCGAGATCGAGATGCTGGGTCCGAAGCAAGAGTGGTGGCACGGCACCTCGATCAATCCCTACGGACGGTTCGCCGGCCAGCGTGTGGGTGATGTCGGGAATCGCGAAGCGAGCCGGTGAGCGCGTCATCGCGCGCGCCGATGGGTGCACTGCCTCTCCGGGCAGCCCCGATCACACATAGCCTGCGCAGGGCAGGTTGCCGCCGGCAGGCGGCTTCCCTTGGAAATGCGGGGCCAGCGCCGCGGTCGGCGCTGGCCGCAGGGCTTACTGCGCGGCGGCTGAAGTCACTCGCCACACCGCATTGCCCACGTCATCGGCCATCAGCAGCGCGCCGTCGCTGTCCTGGGTGAGGCCGACCGGCGCACCGTAAAGATCCTTTTCGTCTTCCGAGTGGAAGCCGGTGACGACGGGGACGGGCTTGCCGACCGGGCGGCCCTGATCGAAGCGGACATGCACCACCTGGTAGCCGCTCAATGGCGCGCGGTCCCAGCTGCCGTGTTCGCTGACGAATGCGCCGTGCTGGTACTGCGCGGGCAGCGCATTGGTCGGGGAAAACCACAGCCCCAGCGCGGCGACGTGCGAGCCCAGCGCGTAGTCCGGGGCGATCGCCTTGGTCACCAGATCCGGCCGCTGCGGCTGCACGCGGGGGTCCACGTGCTGGCCGTAATAACTGTACGGCCAGCCGTAGAACGCGCCCGGCTGCACCGAGGTCATGTAGTCGGGCACCAGGTCGGCGCCGATCTCGTCGCGCTCGTTGACGATCGCCCACAGCTTGCCGGTGGTGGGCTCCCACTGCAGCCCAGTCGGGTTGCGCAGGCCCGCGGCGTAGATGCGGCTCGACGCGGTGGCCACGTCCACTTCCAGCACGTCGGCGCGGCGGTATTCCACGGCCAGGCCGTTCTCGGTGATGTTGCTGTTGGAACCCACGCCCACGTACAGCTTGCTGCCGTCGGGACTGGCCAGCAGCGCCTTGGTCCAGTGGTGGTTGATGGTGTCGGGGAGATCGGTGAAGAAGGTGGGCGCTGCGGTGATCTGCGTTTCGCCGGTGACGTAGGGAAACGACACGATCGCGTCGGTGTTGGCGACGTAGAGCGTATTGCCGATCAGCTGCACGCCGAACGGCGAGTACAGGTGCTCGACGAAGAGATGCTTGTCCCAGCCGCCGCTGCCGTTCTTGCGCAGCAGGGTGATGCGGTTGCCGCCCTTGGCGCCCTTGCCGGACTGGCTCTTGATGCGCCCGGCGATCAGCGCCTTGGGCGTGGACGTGGCCTCGGTGCCGGGGCCATTCGATTCCACCACCAGCACGTCACCGTTGGGCAGCGTGAGCAGCTGGCGCGGGTGCATCAGGCCGTCGGCGATCTTCTCGATCTTCAGCCCGGCGGCCACCTGCGGCGTCTGGCCGGCCTTCCAGCCCACGCCGTTGGGCACGCGCATGGGCGGCACCAGGAAATTCTGCGCCGCCGGCAGCGGCGGGTTGCTGCCGGACTGCTCGATAGGCTCGTACTGCGCCTTGTGGCTGCATGCGCCCAGGGCCAGGCAGGCCAGGGCGGCGGTGCTGGCGAGCATGTGCTTATGCATGGACGAGATCTCCGCAGGTGGTGTTTCGCACGGCGATCACGACGTGGGCGATGGAAAGCAGCAGCACCGTTCCGACCGAAAGCCAGACGCCTTGCGGAACCACCGCGTACGCGTCGCGCGAATGCACGAGCGCATTGAAGATGGCCAGCACGATGGCCACGAGATTCAGCCAGAAATCCAGCCGGTCGGCGCCCAGCGCGGTGCGCCGCGAGGTGATCCACACCTGCGCCAGATTCACCAGTCGCGGCACGATCGCGAACAGCAGGCCGAACACGATCAGCCACGCCGCGCCCTGATCCCACAGCATCACCGCGGTGTTCGCGTAGACGATGTCGAAGATCAGCGCGGCGACGAAGCAGCCGAACGGGATCGGATTGAGCAGGCCGTAAACGGCATTGGCCACGACGGAACGGCGTGGCGGGTCCATGTCACTCATGGCGATGGTCTCGGATGGGAGGGCAGGGCGACGCGGGCGGGAGGCCGCCGGACGGGCGGCGGACGCGGGGTCGAGTCAGCCCGGACCGTAGTCGCGTGGATGTCGAAGTGCCGTGGACACATCCGGGTCGGATGACTCCCACGGCGGACCGGCCGCTTCGGCGGCGGTGCATCGATCAACGAGCGGGTGGGCGGGTGGCTGGTATCCGGTTCGATCAGCTGGCGGGATTCCGTGCACGCCGTGCGCGCGGGGTCACCGGCCGCCGTGCCGCAGGTTCATCCGGCAGGACGCGGCACCGCCCGTGCCATCACGGCCTGTGCGGCCGTCACGCGCGCAGCAGCTGCGCGATGTGCAGATCCCACTGCAGGGGATCCTCGATGCCGGTGATCCGATCGTCCGCGTGTTCCAGTTCCAGCGTCACCGGTTCGGCCAGCTCGCCCTCGGGCGGCGCGCTGATGACACGCACCACCGGGTTGAGCGAACTGCCCCGGCTTTGCGCCAGCACCACGGCAAGCCGTCCCGAACCCAGCCGCACCAGGGTGCCGGTGGGGTAGATGCCGATGAGTTTGACGAAGGCGTGGAAGATGTCGCGGTCGAAGTGGCCGTCCTGCCACTCGGCCATGCGGCGGATCGCTTCGGCCGGTTCCCAGCCGCGCTTGTACGGGCGGTCGGAGGTGATGGCGTCGTAGACATCGCAGATCGCACCCATGCGGGCGGCGCGGCTGATCGAGTCGCCGGACAGTTGCTCCGGGTAGCCGCTGCCGTCGGTCTTTTCGTGGTGGTGCAGGCAGACGTCCAGCGCCACCGGGCCGGCGGCCGCCTCGCGGCGCAGGATGTCCCAGCCGATCTGCGGGTGCCGGCGCACCGAGGTCGTCTCCATCGGGTTGAGCCGGCCCGGCTTGTTGAGCACCACATCGGGCACGCCGACCTTGCCGATGTCGTGCAGCAGGCCGGCCATGCCCAGCTCCCTGAGCGCGTCGCCCTCGATGCCGAGGCGGCGTCCGAGCGCCATCATCAGCGCGGCGACGGCGATCGAGTGCAGGTAGGTGTAGTCGTCCTTGTTCTTCAGGCGCAGCACGCTGAGCATGGCGGCATGGTTGCGCGCGATGGCCTCGTCCACTTCGTCGATGAGGCTGGCGGCGGTTTCCATGCGCAGCGCGCGACCCATGCGCGCATCCTCGAACAGCGCCTTGGCCGCCGCCTTGGCGCGATCGCGCAAATCCTCCGCGCGCGCCACGTCGTCACCGAAGGCGCTGCGCGGCCTCGAGGGCTGGGCCGGCGGCGGCGCGGGCAGTTCCGGGGCCGGTTCGATCGCGGGCAGGCCCTGCGACGCCTCGTCCTTGCCCTTGCGCGGGTCGATCCAGATCTCCTGCATGCCGAGGCTGCGGATGGTCTGCAACATCTTCGCGTCGGCAATCAGGAACGCGCTGCGCCAGAACGGGTGGTCCAGCCACTTGCCGTCGATGCGCTGCACGTACATGCCCAGCACGGCGCGGGAGGCAGGAATCTTTTTCAGCGCGGAACTCATGCTTCGGCCAATCCGTGTGTCATCGGGCAGGTGCAACGCGCTGGTACGGTGCGGCTCACCGGGCCAGCGGGGCGCGCTCGCCCGGGCGGTGGCCGGACGCGCCGCATCGCCAGGGTGAACGGCATCGCTAACGGCCACGGAGCTGCGGACTTTAGGTGCGGTGTCATCCGGATGCTGGCTCGCTCAAAACCTGCCGGCGCTCGCGGCGCGGGCTTGCCGTCTACTCCTGGAAACCGCCGCGTGGGCTACTGCGGTGGCAGGTCAGCGGCAGACGTGCCGCGCTGGCCTCACTTGCCCGGGACCGTGATCTGCGCGGGAGGGAATCGGGTTTCCGCGACGAATGGGGTTTGCGCCCTCGCGCCCCGTGCCCCGGCCTATCACCCGTCGCCGACCTGCGGCAACCGGCGGCCCGCCACCGCCGGGCACGTCTCCGGCATCGTCAGCAATACGGGCAACACGGCCAGCGCCACGGCGGCGATCATGGCGCCGGGCAGGGCGGTCCAGCCGGTGCGTTGCACCAGGAGTTCGGCGAGGAACGGCGTGAGGCCACCGAACAATGCGGTGGCCACGGTGACGCCGAGCGCCAGGCCGCTCAGGCGCCCTTCGCCCGGAAACTGCTCGGCCGTGGCCGGTGCGCCCACGGCACTCACCCCGCCGGCCAGGCACGCCAGCACGATCGCCCCGCCGGCGATCGACCACTCGCCGCCGCCTCCCGCCATCAGGCCGAACATCGACAGCGGCAGCAGCATCGCCGCCACGCCCAGCGCGACCAGCACCGGCTTGCGTCCGACCCGGTCGGACAGCGCGCCGGCAAACGGCGTGACCACGATCACCGCCACCGCGGCCAGCGTCGAGAGGCCCAACGAGCGGCCCTCGGCGAGGATGCCCGAGGAGCTGAGGAACGCCGGCACGTAGGTGATGCCCACGTAGTAGGTGATCGAGCCCAGCGCCGAGATGGCGAAGGTGCGCAGCAGCGCCGGCCGATGGTGGGACAGCGTGTGGCGCAGCGGCGAGTCCGGCACCGTGCGCTGTTCGAGCTGGCGCAGGAACTCGGGCGATTCCTGCATGGTGGAGCGGGCGATCCACACGCTGCCCGCCAGCGCCGCCCCCACGAAGAACGGAATGCGCCAGCCCCATGCGGCGAGGTGCGCCTCGCTCATCAGGCCCACGGTGAGCGCGGCGACCGCCACCGCGAGCAGCGCGCCGACCTCGCTGGCGGCCGAGGCGAGCGAGGTGATCAGGCCGCGCCGTTCGGCCCGCGCGCCTTCCAGCAGATACGCCACCACGCCGGTGTATTCGCCGCCCACCGAAAACGCCATGAAGCAGCGCAGCACCAGCAGCAGGCCGCCGGCAGCGGGGCCGATCGTGGCGTAATCGGGCAGCAGCGCCGTGGCAAGCATCGCCCCCGTCATCAGCATCATCGACAGCAGCAGGGTGCGCTGGCGCCCGAGCCGGTCGCCGATGTGGCCGAACACCATCGCCCCCAGCGGCCGCATGGCGTACGACACGGCAAAGCCGGCCAGCGTGGCCAGCAGCGAGTGGCTGTCACCGCCGAAGAACACCCGCGACAGCACCGTGGCGAAATACAGATACAGCGTGAAGTCGTACCACTCCACCACCGTCGACAGCGCCGCCACCACCATCGAGGCGCGCGGTATTCCTGCGGCGCGGGGCACGCTGGATGCGCTCATGCGATGAGGGTGGCGGAGGCGGACATCACCCGATGGTACCTGTGCGCGTTCGGGCCGGATGCCGGGAGCACGGTGCCGGCTTCCACGCATCCGGCGGCCATGCAAGGATGCCGCTGCGGCTCCGGTCCTCACGAGGGGACATGCCGTGCCCGGATGGAGATCGTTGCGCAGTCGCACGTCGTCATCGCCACCTTGCTGGTGATCGTGATCGCGCTGGTGTGGATGGTGTGGTTTGCCAAGCCGGCGATGGGCGGAACGCAGGGGCAGGGCCACTTCGTGGTGCGCATCGATCCGGCGGCGGCCGGGCGCATCCGCGCGTGGCGACGGGCGTCAGGATTTGCCATTGGCATCGGCACCGCCTGGCGAGGTCGTGCTTGCATCGGCGCAGGCCATGCCTACGCTGACGTTCCTCGTGTGCGAGGGCGGGAACAGCGGTCATCAAGCGCTGCCGCGCGACGAGGGTAGACCGGTGGGTCAATCAACGGGGAACAGGCAATGCAGATGTCGAGAGTCTTGATGGGATGGAGTGAGCGTCGCGACCGACGGCACCGGCGCGTGCTGGCTCGGGTGGCCTTGGGCCTGCTGGCAACCTTGTCTGCCGGTGCGATCCGCGCCGACGTGCCGCAGCGGCCGGGTTGGGCGCTGCAGTTCGCCGATGACTTCAGCGGCCCGGCCGGGCAGTTGCCGGCCTCGGCGCACTGGCAGTTCGATCTCGGCCACGGTTATCCGGGCGCAGCGGTGAACTGGGGCACGCAGGAGGTCGAGGCCAACACCGCGGACCCCAGGAACGTGAGCCTGGACGGCGACGGCCACCTGCGCATCACGCCGCTGCGCGATGCTGCCGGCCACTGGACCTCGGCGCGCATCGAGACCCGGCGCGACGATTTCCACGCCCCGGCCGGCGGGGTGCTGCGGATGGAGGCGCGCATCCGCATGCCCGACGTGCACGGCCCCGCCGCCGTCGGCTACTGGCCCGCGTTCTGGGCGCTGGGCCGCAGTTTCCGCACGCAGCTCGACTGGCCGGCCACCGGCGAGGTGGACGTGATGGAAAACGTCAACGGCCTCGATCGGGTGTGGGGCACCCTGCATTGCGGCGTGTCGCCCGGCGGCCCGTGCAACGAGAAGACCGGCCTGTCGGCCAACGCGCCGTGTCCGCAGACATCCTGCCAGGCGGCTTTCCACACCTACACCGTCGAGTGGGACCGCCGCGCCAGTCCCGAAGTGCTGCGCTGGTACGTCGACGGCCAGCTCTATCACACGCTGCGCGAGACCGACGTGCCGGCCGCGACGTGGCAGCGCATGAGCACGCGCGAGGGCATGTTCCTGATCCTCAACGTGGCCATTGGCGGCGAGTTCCCGGACAAGATCAGCGCACCGGTGCGCACGCCGATCGCGGCCACCGAACCGGGCCACCCCATGCTGGTGGATTACGTGGCGGTGTGGACGCGCGGGCGCTGAATGGGTGCGTCAACGCGCCGGCCGCGCCCTGACGAAATTCACGAACGCCCGCCGCGGCGCGGGCAGGTGGCGGCGGCCGGGACAATACAGACACGGCCCGCTGAAGGCTGACACCACGGATTGCTCTCTCACGAGTTTGCTCGGGGGAGAGGGCCTGCCCTCGACTTGATCGGGTGGGTGAGGGCCGCTCTGGATGTCGTGCACTATCGGCCTTGTAAGATGGCTGACCGAGCCATCACCGGAGCCTGCCATGTCTCGTCTGTTCTCTCTGCTGCTGATCGCGGTGATGTGGCTCGGCGTTTCGGGCCTGACCCGGGCGGCTGCGCCTGTGGACGATGCCGCCGCGATACGCCAGGTGATGGCCGAGCAGCAGGCGGCGTGGAACCGCGGCGACGTCGAGACCTTCATGCACGGCTACAAGGACGCGCCCGACACCACCTTTGTGGGTAGTTCGGTGCGCAAGGGCTATCGGGACATTCTCGCCAGCTACCGCGCGCACTACGCGACGAAGGAGCAGATGGGCCGGCTCACCTTTTCTGGCATCGAGGTGCGCCTGCTGCCGGGCGCCGACGGCGCGGTGCGCTACGCCGCCGTCACCGGCCGCTTCCATCTCGACCGCAGCGCGCACGGCAGCGTGACCCAGGACGACGGGGTGTATTCGCTGCTGTGGGAGAAGACCGCCGCGGGCTGGAAGATCATCCTCGATCATTCCAGCTGAGTTTCGATTTGCAGGGCAGCGTTGGAATCAAGAGGGGCGGCCATGGCCGCCCCCTCTGCCTTTACTGATTCGACGCGGCGTCCGCGCGCCGCGGCAGCTTCCAGCCCGGCCGCACGAAGTGGCAGGTG
>DASUJJ010000146.1:0-3342 GCA_036279335.1 Dyella sp. | reverse complement strand
GCTTCGTTGTCGGTGCTGGCGTTGAGCGCCGGCTTGCCTGCCTATGCGCTGGTCAAGGTGCTGCTGCCGGCGTTCTACGCGCGGCAGGACACCCGCACCCCGGTGCGTGCCGGCGTGGCAGCCCTGGTGGCCAACATGCTGTTCAACGGCGTGTTCATTGCGCTGCTGTTCGAGCTGTGGGCGACCCCGGCGCAGAAGCAGGGCAGCTGGATCGACGGCATCGCCCAGGTGCCCGGCCTGCACGTGGGGCTGGCGATTGCCAGCTCGCTGTCCAGCTACGTCAACTTCGCCCTGCTGTGGCATTGGCTGCGCCGCGACGGGGTCTATCAGCGTCTGCCCGGGTGGTCGCGGCACTGGCTGCGGCTAGGCGTGGCGTGTGCGGCGATGGTCGCGGTGCTGCTGGCCGGACGCTGGTTGTGGCCGGACTGGACGCATGTCGCGGTGCTGGCGCGGCTGTGGCACCTGATGGTGCTGGTGGTCGCCGGTGCCGCCGCCTACGTGGGTGCCCTGTTCGTGCTCGGCTTCCGCCTGCGTGACCTGCGCGCGGCCTGAGTCCCGGGCGCGGCGGTCGGCCGCTATACTGGCGTGATGATCAAGCTTTCCAGGGACGTTGCCGGTGCCTGCATGACGCCGCGCGGCAGCGTGGTGGCGATTGGCGCATTCGACGGACTTCATCGCGGACACCAGGCGCTGCTTGCGCAAGTGCACGAGCGCGCGCTTGCGCTCGATGCCGCGCCGGCGGTGGTAAGTTTCGAGCCGCTGCCGCGCGCGTATTTTTCGCGCGAGCCGCTGCCGCGCCTGTCCAGCGTGCGCGAAAAGCTGCGCGGCTTCGACGCGGCCGGCATGACGCACGCGTTGTTGCTTCGCTTCAATGCGGCGCTGGCGGAGATGTCCGCCGAGGATTTCGTGCGTCGCGTGCTGGTGGAGCGACTCGCAGCCCGTGAGGTCTGGGTAGGCGGCGACTTTCGTTTCGGCCACCGCCGCGCGGGTGATGTGGCGATGCTGGAGCGGATGGGCGAGGCGTTCGGGTTTGTCGCGCGCACCATGGCGCCAGTCACGCTGCACGATGAGCGCGTGTCCGCCACCCGTGTGCGCGAGTTGCTGGCCGCCGGCGACTTTGCCGCGGCGGCGCCGCTGCTCGGCCGGCCGTTCGTGATCGAAGGCAAGGTGGAGTACGGCAACCAGCTCGGCCGTACGCTCGGCTATCCCACCGCCAACATCCACCTGCGCGAGCGGGTGAGCCCGGTGCACGGCATCTTCGCGGTGCGCATCGGGCTGGGTGACAGCGAGTGTGCCTGGCCGGGCGTGGCCAGCCTCGGTGTGCGGCCCACGGTGAACGAGGTCGCCGAGCCGCTGCTGGAAGTGCACCTGTTCGATTTCGAGGGCGATCTCTACGGCCAGCGCATGGCGGTGGAGTTTGTCGGCAAGCTGCGCGACGAGCAGAAGTTCGACGATTTGCCCACGCTGACTGCGCAGATGGATCGCGACGCCGCGGCGGCGCGTGCCATGCTGGGCATGAATCCCGTGCTGGTGGGTGCATGACGACCGCGCACCCCATTGCACGCGTCGAGCTTGCGTCAAGCCCGACCCGCATTAGCATCTGAGGTTTGTCCGTGGCGTGCGCTGGCCGCACGCGCGCGGTCAGCCATGCACTACGTTCGTCGGAACTTTCCCGGCGAACCCACCCGACGGCAACCAGGTCATGACCCAGGATTACAAGAGCACCATCAACCTGCCGCAGACGGATTTCCCGATGCGCGGCGACCTGCCCAAGCGCGAGCCCGGCTGGCTGGCGCAGTGGGAGCAGGTGGATCGCTACGCGCAGATCCAGGCGCACACGGCGGGCCGCGACAAGGTATTCGTGCTGCACGATGGCCCGCCCTACGCCAATGGCGCCATCCACATCGGCCACGCGGTCAACAAGATCCTCAAGGACATGACGGTCAAGTCCAGGCTGCTGGCCGGTCATCGCGCGCCGTACGTGCCGGGCTGGGACTGCCACGGCCTGCCAATCGAAATCGCGGTGGAGAAGAAATTCGGCAAGCCCGGCGACAAGCTCGATGCCCGCGCCTTCCGCCAGAAGTGCCGTGAGTACGCCGCCGAGCAGGTTGACGCGCAGCGCGCCGACTTCAAGCGTCTGGGCGTGCTGGGCGACTGGCAGAAGCCCTATCGCACGATGGACTTCACCTACGAGGCGAGCATGGTGCGCGCGCTGGCGCGCATCGTCGCCAACGGCCACGTGGTGCGCGGCGCCAAGCCGGTCTACTGGTGCTTCGATTGCGGCTCGGCACTGGCCGAGGCGGAGATCGAGTACGCCGACAAGCAGTCGCCGGCGGTGGATGTGGCGTATGACGCGCTCGATCCGCAGGCGCTGGCCCGCCTGTTTGGCGTGGACGCGGGCGATGCCATCGTCGCCGTGCCGATCTGGACCACCACGCCGTGGACGCTGCCGTCCAGCCAGGCCGTGTCGCTGGGCGCGGAGCTGGAGTACGCGCTGGTGGAAGGTCCGGCCCGTGAGGGCAGGCGCGTGCTGCTGGTGATCGCCAGCGCGCTGGTCGACAAGGCGCTGGCCCGCTACTCCCCTCTCCCCGCGGGAGAGGGTGCCCGAAGGGCGGGTGAGGGTACGGGCGGAGCGCAGCCTTCCGGCTCCGCCGAACCCTCACCCCCATCCCCTCTCCCACAGGAAGAGGGGGGCAAGGTGCTTGGTCATGCCGTGGGCTCTGCGCTGGAAGGCGTGCAGCTGAAGCATCCGCTCTACCCGCGTGAGGTGCCGGTGATCCTCGGCGAGCACGTCTCGGCCGAAGACGGCACCGGCGCCGTGCACACCGCGCCCGATCACGGCGTGGAGGATTTCACCGTGTCGCGCCAGTACGGCATCGGCACGATCAACCGGGTCGACGGCCGCGGCCTCTATCGCGCCGATACGCCGTCGGTCGATGGCGTCGAGCTGGCCGGCCAGCACCTGTGGAAGGCTAACCCGCAGATCGTCGAGCTGCTGCGCGCGCGCGGCTCGCTGCTGGCCCACGTCACCATTGAGCACGCCTACCCGCACTGCTGGCGCCACAAGACGCCGGTGATCTACCGCGCCACGCCGCAGTGGTTCATCGGCATGGAGCAGGCCGGCCTGCGCGACACCGCGCTCAAGGCGATCAAGCAGGTGCGCTGGGTGCCGGGCTGGGGCGAGGAGCGCATCGCCGGCATGGTGGCCGGGCGTCCGGACTGGTGCATCAGCCGCCAGCGCACCTGGGGCGTGCCCATCGCGCTGTTCGTGCACAAGGCCACGCAGGAGCCGCACCCGGATTCCGTGGCGTTGATGGAGCAGGTGGCCAGGCGGATGGAGCA
>DASUJJ010000145.1:0-2023 GCA_036279335.1 Dyella sp. | reverse complement strand
GCGCGGCTCGTGCCGGTGACGCCGAGGCCGGCGGCGATCAGCGCGGCGAGGGCAAGGCGATATGTCGGGCGGCTCATTTCGTCGCTCCCTGGCTCGTGGCCGCACCCTTGGGCTGCGGCAGGTAGTCGATGGTGACGCTGTGCGCGCCGGTGACATAGGTGCGCAGCACGCGCTGCACGTCGGCGGCGCTGACCTTCTGCAGGGCGGCCAGGTCGGTATTTACATGCGATGGATCGCCGTCGATCAAGGTCGCCTGGCCCAGCGCGAAGGCCAGCCCCATCGGCGTCTGGCGCTGCTTGAGCTGGGCCGTGAGCAGCTGGGTCTTCACCTTGGCCAGCTCGGCGTCGGGGATCGGCTGGGTGGCGAGGCGGTCGATCTCCGCGCGCAGCAGCTGCTCCGCCTCGTCCGGCGCATGGCCGCTGGCGAGGATCGCGTAAGCGATGAACAGGCCCGGTCCCACGCGCGCATCGGCATCGGCGCCGACCTGCTGCGCCACCTGCTTGCGATACACCAGCGACTGGTACAGCCGCGAGGAATCACCCTCGGACAGCAGCGCGGCGGCCACCTGCAGCGGAATGGTGTCGGCCGACGGCGCCGGCGGGATCAGCCAGGTCATCGCGATGCCGGGCAGCGGTGCGGTGGGGCTGGTCTCGGTGTAGCGCTTGTCTTCCGTGCGCGCGGGCTCAACCGCAGTGACCTGCGGCACCGGCGTGGCTGGCTTGGGAATCCAGCCGAAGTATTGATCGACCCAGGCATCGAGCTGCGTGGGGTCGAAATCGCCGGCGACGATCAGCGTGGCGTTGTCGGGACGGTAGAAGGTGTCATGGAAATCGATCACGTTCTGCAGCGAGGCGGCGTCCAGATCCTCGATGCTGCCGATGGTCGAACGGTGGTACGGATGCACCGTGTACGAGCGCGGGCCGATCGCGTTGAACAGCTTGCCGTACGGATTGGCCAGCACGCTCTGGCGGTATTCCTCCTGCACCACGGCGCGCTCGGACTTGAAGTTCTTCTCGTCCACGTTGAGGTTGGACAGGCGCTCGGCCTCGGCCCACAGCAGGGTGCGCAGGTAATTGGCCGGCACCACCTCGTAGTAATTGGTGACGTCGTCGCTGGTGGAGGCGTTGTTGGCGCCGCCGACGTCCTCGGTGAGCCGGTCCATCTGCTCGGAGTGCATGTGCTTGGTGCTCTTGAACATCAAGTGTTCGAACAGATGCGCGAAGCCGGAGCGCCCGGCGGGATCGTCCTTGGAGCCCACGTGGTACCAGACCTGCACGGTCACGGTGGGGCTGGCGTGGTCTTCCACGCTGAGCACCTGCAGCCCGTTGGGCAGGGTGCGCTCGCGGTAGTGGATGGGCGGCACGGCAAGCTCGGCGGCCGCCAGCGGGGCGGCGGCCCCGGCGGTCAGCAGCAGGAGCGGGACGAGCCGGATGACGGCCCGCAGGCGATGGCGCATGGCGAAACTCCCTCCTGGATGGTTCAAGCACCATAGCAAGCCGCCGCTGCGGCGGCGGCGTGACTTTCGGCCCATCCGCCGCCGGCCGGCGGCCCCGCGCTCAGGCCGGGTGGCGCGGCAGCGCCGGGCGTCTGCTGCGGCCGAACCAGCGTGCCAGCCGGCCCTGCGCCGGCTCGCCGAAGTAGGCCCGCGTGCGGGCGCTGAAAGAGGCCCAGGCGAATATGCCCAGCAGCCCCAGCATCAGCACCGGGCCGACCGCGCTGCCGCCGGGCGCGCCGGCCGGCGCCGTGGCCATCGCCACGAATTGCCCCAGCGCGGGAGCACCGAGCGCCACGGCGAAGAGACCGAACAGCACGAACCGTGCGCGCCGCTTTTTCATCAGCAGCCGGATCGCGAAGGTGAGCAGCAGTGCCCCCAGCACGATCATCGCCACGCCCACCACCGGCCCCTTGCCGTCGAGCTTTTCGCCCAGCTTGGGCACCACCGCGACCGCAAGGCCGCCCAGCACCTGCGCAGCGCCGAGCACGAGGCTGCCGATCGCCCACCACTTCAGCCGGTTCGGCATCA
>DASUJJ010000144.1:0-3202 GCA_036279335.1 Dyella sp. | reverse complement strand
GGTGTCCTGCGCACACCGCGCCGGCAATCGGGGTCGGGCTGCGTCCGCCAGGCAGGAACGGCGCGACATCGGAGGGAAGCAGGCGGGTCACCGGCATGTGTCGGCCTTCCACAACGAGCAAGCGGCAACCGAAACAGCGATATTATCCTGGCTGGAAGTGCCCGCCTCGTCCACCTCCCCCGGTTCGCGCGATGGAATTTACCCATCCCGTGACGGCCTTAACCTCCCTCTCCGCCCCCGCTTGGGGGCGGAGAGGGACCAGATGGCGCACAGAAGGCGGGTTGGCGGAAGGGATGTGTGAATACCGTAGCGCGGAGCGGGCTTGAGCCGCGAAGCGGACCAAGATCGGATCGCGCAGCGATCCGGACGAGCGGCTCGCCTGCCGGTTTCGTTTCCATCTTGTGTGGCCACTACAGCCAGCAAGCGGGAGAGGTGAATGAATGCGCTCCCGTAGTCCTATCAGCTCGGCCGCCGCAGCAGTTCCGCACTGACCAGCACCGCAATCGCCAGCAACGTCAGCAGCGACGAGATGGCCGTCAGGGTCGGATCGATTTCAAACCGGATCGACTCCCACATCCGCTTCGGCAGTGTCGTGGCGTTCGGGCCGCCGACGAAGATCGCGATCACCACCTCATCGAACGAGACCAGGAAGCTGAACACCGCAGCCGCGGCAACCGATTCCCGGATCGAGGGCAGCGTCACGTGCAACAGGGCACGCCAGTAGCCGGCCCCCAGGCTGCGCGCCGCAAGCTGCAACGACGGATCGCTGGCCTGCAATCCGGCGCGCACCAGCACGATCACCAGCGGCGTCGCAATCAGCGTATGGCCGAGATACAGCGCAATCGGCCGATCCAGCAGATGCGTGCCGGAAAACAGGAAGAACAGCCCGAGCGCCAGCACCACCACCGGCACCACCATGGGGGAGACGAAGAACATCTCGAGCGCCCGACGACCGGGGAATGCGCCGCGCACGATGCCGATCGCCGCCAGCGTACCCAGCACCGTCGCGCATACCGTCACCACCACGGCCACCCGCAGGCTGAGCAGCGCCGGTTCGATCCACTGCGCCGAGGCGAAGAAGTTCCTGTACCAGCGCAACGACAGGTGCTGCGGCGGAAATTCCATGTACGGACTGTCGTTCAGCGACGTGACCATCACGATCACGATCGGCGCGATCAGGAACACCAGCACCAGACCGCACAGCAGCCAGAGCAGCACGCGCGCGGGGCCGGCCCGGCGCATGCTCAAGCCTCGCCGGTCAGACGGCCGACACCGACCAGCCGGGTAAAGGCGGCGAAGATCGCGCCCACCACCACCAGCAGCACGACACCGAGGCTGGCGGCGAAGCCCCAATTGAGGAAGGTGTTGATCTCCATGTCGATCATCGTTGCCAAGGTGATCTGCCGGGGGCCGCCGAGCAGTGCCGGCGTGATGTAGAAGCCCACCGCCAGCAGGAATACCAGCACGGACCCGGCGGTGATTCCCGGCAGGCTGAGCGGCAGGAACACGTGCAGGAACGCGCGTCGCGGCACCGCGCCCAGGCTGCGTGCCACCCGCAGGATGTTGGGGTCGATCCGCGCCATCACCGCCAGCACGGGAAACACCATGAACGGCAGCAGCACGTGCACCATGCCGATCTGTACGCCGCTCATGTTGAACAGCAGTTTCACCGGCCCGCTGGTCAGGCCGAGCGCCAGCAGCGCGCGATTGACCAGCCCGTGCGTACCCAGGATCACGATCCAGGCAAAGGTCCGCACCAGGATGCTGGTCCAGAACGGGATCAGGATCAGGATCATCAGCACCCGTCGCGCACGCGGTGACGTCGTCGCCATCAGGTAGGCGAGCGGATAGCCCAGCAGCAGGCACAGCACGGTGCTGAGCAGGCTGATCTCCAGCGTGTTGCCGAGGGCGCGGAAATAAGCCGTTTCACCCAGCAGCTCACGGTAGAATTTCAGTGTGAAACCGTGCTCGAAGAAGCTCCAGGCGCCGATGCGCGACAGCGGATAGATGTAGATCGCCAGGTAGAACAACAGCGCGGGAAGCACGAGCATGCCCTCCCCGGACCGCCAGATGCGCTGGCGCGCGACGCCGGGGCGAACGGCGGCAATCATTGTGGTGGGGCTAGCCGTTCAACATCCACTTGGCAAACCGCGCTGCCTGCGTCTCACGCGGGGTCTGCCCGTCCGGACCGGGTTTGCTCCACCATGCAACGTTCTGCCAGAACTGCTCCTTGATGTTATCGGGCGAGGTGTTCAGGTCCGCCGCCTCGGCCGGCGACAGGAACTCGAACGCACCGCTGTTGCTGGGGCCGTACGGCACGCGCTGCGCGATGCTGGCCTGAGCATGCGGGTCGGTCGCCTGGTTGATGAACTCCATCGCGATCTTCTTGTCGCGCACGCCCTTGATCAGGCACCAGTTGTCGGAGGCCAGCTTGCCCTGGTTGTAATCCACGTCGATCGGCGCGCCGCCATGCTTGGCGGTGACCGCGCGCGGGCCGATGGTGCAGCCGACGCTGGCATCCCCCGAGCCGATGAGCTGGATCGCCTGCGCGTGCGAGGTGTACCACTTGCTCACCAGCGGGCGCAGCTTGTCGAACATCTTCCAGGCGCGCTCGACATCCAGCGGATACAGCTTGTCCTCCGGCACGCCGTCGGCAAGCAGTGCGACCTCCAGCTGCGGCTCGATGCCGCCCTGGAAGTTGAAGGTCCGGCCGCCGGGGAAGCTCTTGCCGTCCCACACCTCGGCCCAATTGTGCGGGTGCTTCGCCTTCGGCAGCAGGTTGGTGTTGTAAACAATGTTAAATGAATAGATGCGCTGGCCGAGCGCATACGGTCGCTGCAGCTCCTTCGGGATCTTGCCGAGCCGCTGCTGGTCCAGCGCGGCGTAGTCCAGCGGCTCCAGCAGATTGTCCTTGGTCAGCGTGAGCACCGCGGGAATGTCGGTCAGGATCACGTCCCAGCCGATATTGCCGCTCTGCACCATCGCCTTGACCTTGGCGTTTTCCGGCGGCGCATCGAACTTCACGCTGTAGCCGGTGGCTTTGCTGAAGGCGGGCGCGACGATTTCGCGCACCGCCTGGTCATAGGCGCCGCCCCAGCTCACCACCACCAGCTCGCCCTTGTCGGCACGCGCCGGCCGGATATGCAGGAACGGTGCCGCCAGCATCCCGCCGACAGCGGTTGTCTTCAGCAGGTCCCGACGT
>DASUJJ010000143.1:0-5527 GCA_036279335.1 Dyella sp. | reverse complement strand
TTCTCGTTGACCTGGGCGGCCAGCTCGCGGGTGGGGGTGAGCACCAGCACGCGCGGACGGCGCGTTTGCGTGTCGCCGCCCTGCATCAGCTTGTGGATGATCGGCAGCGCGAACGCGGCGGTCTTGCCGGTGCCGGTCTGGGCGGCGGCGAGCAGGTCGTGGCCGGCAATCACCAGCGGAATGGCGCCGGCCTGGATCGGCGTGGGCTCGGTATAGCCCTCTTCAACGAGCGCGCGCAGCAACGCGGGCGCAAGGCCCAGCGATTCAAAAGACATGGAAACTCCTGGAGTGGTCCGCTGCGCTCCCTGATACCGCGCGGCGGACAATGAATTCGACGACCGCACATCGATCGATGGCTGGTCGGGTGCCGTGCGCGCTACCGGGGTGGGGGAAAGGGCGAGGGCTTGGCCATCGCCGCGATGTCCGCAAGGGAGTCGGGGGCGTCTACGAGCCGGCGTAGTGTACCTGATCGGCGCCCGACGTGCTGCATGGCCGCATTCCGGCCGAATCCGCGTGCACCACAGACAAGGAAGCCGGCCTCGCGGCCGGCTTCCAGGTTCATCGCATGCGCCCGACGATCAGCGGCAGGTCACGCCCACCGCGCTGAACGCCGCCGCCACGTCGGTGGCGGAATAGCCCAGATCCGCCGCCGCACTCTCGACGCCGCAGGCGCCGGAGTCGAAAGTGGAAGTGGAAGTCCAGTACAGCGCGTTGGCGCGTTCGAACACCTCGAATGCCTTGCGGGTATTCCAGGTCGAGCTCTTGGCCAGCGTGCAGTACGCCTTGTTGTAGACGCCGCTGGAGTAGTGCACGTCCAGGCCGGAGGTGTAGTTGGCCTCGTTGTCGATCGAGCGGCCGTCCAGCGTCGGCGTGCACATGTAGCGCAGCGCGGTGCCGTTCTTGAAGATCTCCGCACCCACCAGCCAGTCGTTGCTGCCGCGGTCGTAGTACTCGGCCGCTTCGCCGGCCATGTCCGAGAACGCCTCGTTCATGCCGCCGGACTGGCCGGAATAGGCGAGGTTGGAGTGCTGCTCGGTGAAACCGTGGCTGATCTCGTGGCTGGTCACGTCCAGCGACACCAGCGGATAGAACGTGCTGGCGCCGTCGCCGAAGTTCATCGTCGAGCCGTTCCAGAACGCATTCTCGTAGTTGCGGCCGTAGTGCACGTTCATCACCAGCTGGAAATTCAGCGGTGGCGCGCCGAACCAGTTGTTGTACATGTCATGCACGACGCCGCCGAAGTGGTGGGCGTCGTTGATCGGCGAATACGCGCCGTTGACGGCATCGCCGCTGCTGGTGGGGCAGGTGAACGTCCACAGCGAGCCGCGGCGGGTGCTGCTGGCGAAGTTGTAGGTGGCCACGTCGGTGTTCTGCATGGTGCAGGTGCTGCCCGACTGCTGCACGCTCAGCGCCGCGTAGTCGGTGCCGTAGAAGTACTGGCCGGTCTTGAGGTTGCCGCCGGGGCCGTTGGCGGTGGCCGGCGTGGTGGTGCCGCCACCCGTGCCGCCGCCGCCAGGCTTGCCCTTGGTGGTGAGGCCTTCCCAGCTGGCGATCACGTCGCCCGTGTTGGCGTCGATCAACGCCGTCGGGCGGGTGGGTTTGCCCTGCGCGTCGGTGAAGAACGAGGTCAGGTAGGCCAGGCGCGCCTTGCCGCCTTCGGCATACACGAACAGGTCATGCTTGACGTTGTGCAGATCCGACGGCGATACCGCGTTCGATCCCACGCCGAACGGCAGCAGGCCGGCGTGCTGGCGCAGCGTCTGCACGGCCTGGGCGGCGCTCAGGGAAGGCGCGGTGGAGGCCAGGTCGAAGCCCAGGCCGCGCGCCACGCTGCCCTCGGCACTGAGCACATTGCCGCTGCTGTCGCGCTCGACCACCAGGGCATGCCCGTACACCGGCACGTTGCCGAACATTTGCTGCTCGCGGATTTTCAGCGTGCCGCGCACCGTGCGGCCCTGCGCCTGGGCGGCGAACGACGAGCGCGAATCGAGGCCCATGCGGGTCGCCAGTGCGGACGGCGGCAGCTTGCCCATCGCGCCGGCGTGGATGGTGGCGGGCGTCGCGCCGTGTGCAGCGGACACGGCGAGGAAGCCGAGCGCGCCGATCAGCGCACAGACGAGCGGTTTCTGCATCATGAATGTTTCTCCCCGGAGATTGGATGCCGGCGCGGCGGGCGCCGCGCGGCGTGATCGCCGAAGGTTGCGACCCCCATCGCAATGACCCTCGGCTCTCCGACGCTAATGGCGGTGTTCCCTGCAAGTCAATGGCTACTTTTTGACCGGCCCGCGCGCGCCTTCCCGATGGTGCCGGCTGCTAATCTCGGCGATCGTTTCCGGCCGTTCCAGAGGATGCGTACATGTCCCTCGTCGCCACTATGCGCGGACTCGACACCACCCAGCGCCACACCGTGCTGGCCAGCTTCCTGGGCTGGACGCTGGATGCGTTCGACTACTTCCTGCTGGTGTTCGTGCTGGGCGAGATCGCCACCGAGTTCCATGTCGGCCATACCGAGGTCACTCTTGCCATCCTGCTCACGCTGGCGGCGCGGCCGATCGGTGCGCTGGTGTTCGGGCGGCTGGCCGATCGTTACGGGCGCAAGCCGGTGCTGATGGTCGACGTGCTGATGTTCTCGGCGCTGGAACTGGCGTGCGCCTTTGCGCCCTCGCTGACCGCGCTGCTGGTGCTGCGTTTCCTGTTTGGCATCGCCATGGGCGGGGAGTGGGGCATCGGTGCCTCGCTGGCGATGGAATCGGTGCCGGCCAGGGCGCGTGGGGCGGTGTCCGGGCTGCTGCAGAGCGGCTATCCGTGCGGCTACTTCCTGGGCGCGCTGGCGTACTGGCTGGTGGTCAGCGTGTTCGGGCTGGGCTGGCGGGCGATGTTCGTGGTGGGCGCGCTGCCGGCGCTGCTGGTGCTGTATCTGCGCGTCAAGGTGCCCGAGTCGCCGACCTGGCAGGCGGCACGGGAGCAGGGGCCGCGCCGCAGCACCATGGCCGCCATGCAGGGCCACGGCAAGCGGCTGATCTACATGATGCTGCTGATGGCGGCGTTCAACATGTTCAGCCACGGCTCGCAGGACATGTACCCCACCTTCCTCAAGTCGCAGCGGCACTTCGATGCCGGCACGGTGGCCGTGCTCACCATGGTGCTCAATGCCGGTGCCATCGTGGGCGGGCTCGCCTTCGGCAGCTGGTCGGAGCGGGTGGGGCGCCGCCGCGCGATGGTGGTGGCCGCGCTGCTCGCGCTGCCGTGCATTCCGCTGTGGACCTTCGGCGGCTCGGTGGTTGTGCTCGGCATCGGCGCGTTCCTGATCCAGGTGATGGTGCAGGGCGCCTGGGGCGTGGTGCCCACTTACCTCAACGAGCTGGCGCCGCACGACGTGCGCGCCACGCTGCCGGGTTTTGCGTACCAGCTGGGCAATCTGCTGGCCGCGGGCACGGCGACGATCCAGGCGTGGCTGGCCGCCGGACGCGGCGGCGACTACGCGCTGGTGATGGCGGTCTGGATGGCGGCCGTGGCGCTGCTGCTGGCCTTCCTCGCCTGGCGCGGGCCGGAAGTGCGCGGGGTGTCCTTCGAACCGGGCCGCTCCTGATAGACTCCGCGGTTTGCAATCGCACAAGAGACGGGCAATGAAGGCTGGCAAGGACAAGGTGGTTTCGCTGCACTACACCCTCACGGTGGACGGCGAGAAGGTCGAGAGTTCGCACGATCGCGACGAGGCGCTGTGGGTGCTGCTGGGCCACGGCCAGCTGATTCCGGGGCTGGAGAAGGCGCTGGAAGGCCACGAGGCTGGCGAGTCGCTCGCCGTCGAGATCGCACCCGCCGACGGCTATGGCGAGCGCGAGGAAGGGCAGATCCAGCGCGTGCCGAAGAAGTATTTCCAGCAGGGTAACAAGCTCAAGCCGGGCATGACCACGGTGCTCTCGCTCAAGCAGGGCGGCCAGCGCGTGGTGACCGTGCACAAGGTCGGCATGACCACGGTGGACGTCGACCTCAACCATCCGATGGCCGGCAAGGCGCTGCACTTTGACGTGACCATCAACGAAGTGCGCGACGGCACGGAAGAAGAGATCCAGCACGGCCACGCCCACCCGCCGGGCGCCGAAGCGCACTGACGTGCGCTTCACTCGATAAAGACAAAACGGCGCCCTGGGGCGCCGTTTTTCGTTCGCCCCTTCTCCCCGCGGGGAGAAGGTTGGGATGAGGGGGACAGGACTGGCCTCAGGCCGCTCTTGCTCCTGGCTTTATCGCATTCATTCGGCCGTTGAATCGTGCAGCGGTTCTGTCCTTCGACTCCGCTTCGCTACGCTCAGGACGAACGGGTGGTCTGGACGCTCAGGACGAACGGGTAGTTTCGCTGCGTTGCGGGCCGGCCGGTCGCCGCGATCCGCCAGTCCCGCGGCCGCCCCCTCAATCCAGCAGACGCTTCCCGAACTCGAAATGGTCGCGCCAGTACGGCCCGTCGATGTCGTCGAGCCGCACCGTGCCGCCCGAGTTGGGCGCGTGCACGAAGCGCCCCTTGCCCACGTAGACACCCACATGGCTGATGCCCTTGCGGCTGCCGAAGAACACCAGGTCGCCGCTGGCGAGCTCGGTCATCTGCTTGATCTTGCGTCCGTCCAGCGCGGCCATCTGGCGGGAGCTGTGCGGCAGCGCCATGTCGGCAGCGCGGCGGTAGATGTAATCCACCAGCCCGCTGCAATCGAAGCCGGACTGCGGCGTGTTTCCGCCCCATTTGTACGGCGTGCCGACCAGCGCCATGGCGCGGAACAAGACGTCGTTGGCAAGCTGGGCGGTGGCCGGGGAGGGGGCTCGGGCGGGCAGGTCGGCCAGCTCGGAATGCGACGCCTTGAACGTGGGCTGGCGCCGGTGCGGCGCGCTGGAGCAAGCAGCGAGCAGCAGCGCCGCTGTCGCCATCAAGGCCCAGGAAAACGGGTGCGGCAGGGACCGGGTAGCGCGGGGGCGGGTAATCATGCGGCAGGCCCGACGAAAGGTGCGCCGAGCCTACCAATCCATCAAAAGACTTTCAAATCAGTGTCTTTCTGACTATTTCGCACTTTGATTCTCGGAATCGGCCACGGGTGCCGCATCGGGCAGCGTGTTGATCTGAAATTCCACCGGGACCCGGGCGTAGCTTTCGATCGGCTGGCCGTTCCTCATCGCCGGGTTGAAATGCCACTGCATCGCCGCGTCGCTGGCGGCGGCGATCAGGTTCGCCGAGGTCGTGGTGCTCGACTCGGGGTCGTAGTCCACCGCCTTGACGGTGCCGTCGGGGTTGACCAGCACCTTGAGCACCACGGTCCCCTGTTCCTTGTTGAGGATGGAGGCTTTCGGATAGCGCGGATGCATGCGGGCATTGGCCTGCAGATCCTGCGTGGCTTTGGCCTTCGGTGCGGAAGCCAGCGGTGCCGCCTGCGCCGCCAGGCCGACGCCGCCGATGAAAAGGGCCGCGCCCAGATAGCCGGCGAGGCGGCGGCCGGTAGAGGTGCGATCGCGTCGAATCATCATCAGTCGTTCCTTCAGTTGCGGC
>DASUJJ010000142.1:0-2447 GCA_036279335.1 Dyella sp. | reverse complement strand
GGCAGCTGGCGATTGCGCTTCGCCTCGCGGCCCTGCGCGCCCACCGTTTCGCGGCCGTCGGTCCAGTCGGCGTCGTCCAGCGCCTGGCGCAGCTGGGTCAGCTGCATGGAGTCGAGCACGGCGGGCAGGTGCAGCAGCATGGCAGTCGTCCGGTCAGAAGCGGATGTTGGCGGTGAGCATCGCCGATCGCGGCGTACCCGGTGTGTAGCGGTAGCCGCTCTTGTTGATCGCGGCCACGTAGCGCTTGTCGAACAGGTTGTAGAGGTTGAGCTGCAGGCTCAGGTGGCGGTTCACCGGCAGGCTGGCCACCGCGTCGAACACCCAGTACGCCTCGGTGGAGGTCGGCGTGCCGATGGCGCCGTCGGTCCCGCGCTTGAGGCCGCCCACGTAGCGCGCGCCGCCGCCGAGCGTGAGGCCGGAGCTCCAGCGGTAGCTGGTCCAGCTGGTGAAGGCGTGCCTGGGCGTGTAGGCGAGGTCGCGCGAGCCGTCGCTGCTCACCACGCTGCCCTTGAGCACGGTGGCATCCATCGTGGTGAAGCCGGCGCTGATCGCCCAGTGGTCGGTGAGCCGGCCGACCGCGCCCAGTTCAACGCCCTGCACGCGCTTGCGGCCGACTTGGTAGTACTGCTGGTCTACCGGGTCCTGCACCAGCTCGTTGCTGACGGTGGTGCGATAGATCGCGCCGGTGAGCAGCAGGTTGCCGTCGAGCACGTCCCACTTGGTCCCCACCTCCACCGTGCGGGCCTTCTGCGGATCAAGGTTGGGGTTGTCGGCGCTGTTGCCCGCGCTGCTCAGCGTGAGGGTGTTGCCGCCCGGCGGCTCCTGCGACTGCGCCAGGTTGGCGTAGATGCTGCCGTTGGGCGCCGGCTTGTACAGCACACCGAGCTTGTAGTTGGGCAGGTTGCCGGAGATGCGCGTGTCCAGCCCCGGCACCGGCGTGGAAGCGGGCAACGTGCCGCAGGCCGGCGCATTGCGCGCGCCGCACAGCACGGTGCTGTCGAACTCGGTGGTGTAGTGGTCGAAGCGCGCGCCGGCGTTGATCTTCCAGCGCTCGCCGAAGCTCAGCGTGTCGAAGGCATACAGGGCCGCCGTGCGAGTGACGCCGCGGCTGCGCGCACCGGTGCGACCCACCAGCAGGCCACCGACGTCGGCATCGGGCGCATACAGATTGGCCGCGGGCAGCCCGCTGCCGTCCAGCGCCGCCTGGCCGATCGTGCCGGCTTCCTCGCGCGTCAGCTCCACGCCCAGGCTCAGGTCGTGGTCGACGTGGCGTCCTTCGGCGTGCACGCGCAGGTTGGTCTGGTTGGTGAGGATGCGGTTGGTCTGGTGCTTGAACGTGGGCAGGTCGCGGGCGATCGTCCACGTGGCGGGGTTGGCCGGATCGGGCGTAACCAGGTTGGCCGCGTTCACCCGATACGAGATCAGCTGGTAGTCCTGGCGGGTGCGCGCCCAGCGCGCGGTGTTTTGCAGGGTGACCTCGGGCGAGAAGTCGTGCTGCACGATGGCGGTGAGCATGTCCGAGCGCACGTCGTCGTGATCGCCCAGGGTGCCGTAGAAGTTCGACGGGTCCACCGGCGCGGCATCATCCAGGAACGCGCGGGTGGGGTCGGGCGTGCCGTAGCCGGGCAGGCCCACGGTGGGCACGCCGCCGTCCGGGCGGTTGCGCTGGGTGACGTGCAGCGCATCGAGGTAGACGCGCGTGGCCGTCTTCAGGCCGAACGCCAGCGACGGCGCCACGCCCCAGCGCTTGTTGCGCACGGCGTCGCGGCCGGGCACGCCGCTGTCCTGACCCAGCACGTTGAGGCGGAACGCGGCGCTGGGCGACAGCGTCTGGTTCCAGTCGGCGGTGGCGCGACGCTGGGTGGCGCTGCCGTAGGCAACGGAAGCGGACAGCGCATCGGCCGGCATCGGCTGCTTGCTGACCAGGTTGATCGCGCCGGTGGGTGCGGTGCGGCCGTAGGTGGTGCCGTCCGGGCCCTTGGTCACTTCGATCTGCTCGAGGTTGAACACGTCGCGCGAGTAGGTGCCGAGGTCGCGCACGCCGTCGACGAAGATGCTGCCGGAGCTGTCGAAGCCGCGCATGGTGATGCCGTCACCGGTGGTGGTGGTGCCGTTCTCGCCGGCGTAGAAGGTGCCCACGCCGGGGCTGTTGCGCAGCGCCTCGGTGAGCGTGGTGGCGCCTTGCTGCTCGATCAGGTCGCGCCCGATCACCTGCACGGTCTGCGTGGTATCCAGCAGCGGCTGGGTGTACTTGGGCGAGGAGAGTTCGTCCACGCGGTAATCCGGCCCGCGGCTCGCTTCCACTTTCACGCCCGGCAGGTTCTTGGCCTGCGCCACTTGGGCGTCGGCGAGCCCGGCCGACAAGGTGTCCGCGGCGACGGCGGGGAAAGCCAGTGCCAGGCCGGTGAAAAGGGTGGCCGTCGTCAGCATGCCTGCCGTCGGTGCCT
>DASUJJ010000141.1:0-3152 GCA_036279335.1 Dyella sp. | reverse complement strand
AAGGTCTTGCCGTCGGGAAACACCCGCGCGCGCTGCACCGCGCGGAACAGCTCCTGGTAACGGTCGGCGGGGGTCAGTGGATCGGCGGCCGGGATGGTGGCGATGCGCTCGGCCGGGTCGCGCGAAGTAGCGTCGGCCACCGTCATTGCTCGGTGTAGTTCCACAGCAGGCCGCCGTCGACGAACAGCGTGGTGCCGGTGACGTAGGCCGCCTCGTCGCTGGCAAGGAACGCCGCGGCGTTGGCTACGTCCTCGGGCGTGCCCAGCCGCTGCAGCGGGATGTTGGCCAGCAGCGCCTTCAGCTTGTCCGGCTGCGCCATCAGCGACGCGTTGATCGGCGTCTGCACCGCGCCCGGCGCGATGTTGTTGACGCGAATGCCCAGCGGCGCCAGCTCGATGGCCAGGTCGCGCATCAGCATCTTCAGGCCGCCCTTGCTCGCCGCGTAGCTGGCGAAATGCGGAAACGGCAGTTCCTCGTGCACCGAGCTGACGTTCACCACCACGCCGCCGTCGCCGCGCTCGCGCACGTGACGCACAAACGCCTGGGTGACGAAGAACACGCCGCGCAGGTTCACGCCCAGCACGGCGTCGAAGTCCGCCTCGCTGACTTCGGCGAACGGCGCGCGCTTTTCGATGCCGGCGTTGTTGACCAGGATGTCCACCCGCCCCATCGCCTCCACCGCCTGCGCGATCACGCGGCGGTCGGCGGACGCGTCGGCGATGTCACCGGCGATCACGATGCCGTCGCTGCCGGCGGCGCGAACCTGCGCCAGCGTTTCGTGGGTCTTGTCGCTGTCCACGCGATCTTCCACCACCACGCGGGCGCCCTCGCGGGCCAGCTTCACCGCGATGGCGCGTCCAATGCCCTGGCCGCTGCCGGTGACCAGCGCCACCTTGCCTTGCAGTCGCATGCGTTGCTCCTTGTGCGGGAATGTCAACGCACAAGGATGGCAGCCGCGGCGTTAAAGCCGCGGCTCCAAAATGTTCACCGCCGACGCGAGCCGCGCAGGCTGTCGACGGAGAAACTGGCGATCTCGCCGCCATCGCGGCCGCGACGCGACTGCCCCGGCGGCGGTCCCCACGCATGCGCGGTGACCACCTCCCAGGTGGCGGGAATGCGCCCGTCGACGCGCATGGTTTCGTAGGCCGCGAGCATGCGCTGGTAATGCGCCTTGCCGGTGAGGTGACGTTCGCGCGCGGTGTCCGCGTGGGTGGCGCCAAGTCCCTTGAGCTCCTTCAGCAGCATCGTCGGCGAGCTGTAGGTGAGCGTGTAGCGGTCCACGTCGAGCACCGGATCGCGCAGGCCCGCGGCGATCAGCGCGTCGCCCACGTCGTGCATGTCGAGGAAGCGGCTCACGTGCGATTGCTCGTCCGCGCTGGCCCAGGCGGCGCGAAGCTCCTTCAGCGTGTCCGGACCGAAGGTGGAGAACACCAGCAGTCCGCCGGGCTTCAGCACGCGCGCGCATTCGTTGAACAGCGCGGCGAGGTCGTCGATCCACTGGAAGCACAGGCTGGAATGCAGCACGTCCACGCTGTGATCGGGAAAGGGCAGGTGCGTGGCCGTGGCGCACACGCGCTGGAACGGCTTCAGCCACGCGCTGTGCTTCTTCGCCATCTGCAGCATCGGCAGGGCGAGGTCGACCGCGATCACCTCGGCCTTGGGGTAGCGCTTCTTCAGCAGCGCCGTGCCGCGGCCGGTGCCGGCGCCCACGTCGAGCACGCGCGCGGGCGATTCCAGATAGAAGTCCAGCCGCTCCAGCAGCGACTGCTGCACCTCGCGCTGCAGCGCGTCGTGCTGCTCGTAGGTCTGCGCGGCGCGGGCAAAGTTGCGCTGCACGCGCGCGCGGTCGAGGTGGAACTCGCTCATTGGGCCTTCTCCAGCAGCGGCAGCAGGGCATCGACCACGGCGTCGACGTGGCCCAGGAACGGCGCGTGGCCGGCGTGCGCGATTTCGTGGAAGTCGCCCTGCGCGCGCGCGGCGGACCAGCGCATCGCATCGGGATGCACCAGCCGGTCGCGGCGGCCGGCGATCCACGCATTGGGCAGGCCCAGCGTGGCCAGCCTGTCGCGCCAGTCGGTGTCTTCCAGCAGGGCGATGCCCTCCTGCAGCACGCGCAGGTCCGGTTCGCCGTGGGCGAAAACGAGTTCTCTCAGGTGGCGCAACTCGGCGCGCGGATCGGCGCTGCCCATCGCTTCCAGCGCCAGGAAGCGCTCCAGCGTGGCGTGGTAGTCGGTTTCCAGATCGGTGGCGAGCCGGCGCACCAGCGTGCCGTCGCTGCCGTGCGGCCAGTCATCGCTACGTACGAACTTCGGCGTGGCGCACAGCATGGCCAGCCCGCGCGTGGGGATCGCTGGCTCGCGCGCCGCGGCCAGCGCCACCAGCCCGCCTAGCGACCAGCCCAGCCACACCGCGGGCGGCACGCGTTCGGCGATGGCGCGGGCGATCGCGGTCGGCTCCAGCGGCAGGCCGCAGTCGCGCGAGCGGCCGTGGCCGGGCAGGTCCACCACATACAGCGTGCAGCGCTCGCGCAGCGCCTCGACCAGTGGCGCGAACACGCCGCCGTGCATGGCCCAGCCGTGGATCAGCACCAGCGGCACCGGGCCGTGGCCGGTTTGTTCGATACGCAGGGTCATGGCCTGTCTTCCTCTCGCCGCTGGGGAGAAGACTGAGGTGAGGGGCGGGTGCTTGCGGGGATGTCTGCAAGAGCCGCCTCGGACGAAGCCTCGGCGCCAGCGTGGCCCCTCACCCCGACCCTCTCCCCGAGGGGGAGAGGGAGCGGATGATCGCCTTGTTCCCGGGCTTCCTCTCCCCGCTGGGGAGAGGGGCGGGGTGAGAGGTTCGCGCCTGCCGGCGTGCTGGGTGCCAGCGACGGATCCACCGCGCCGCGCTCGTCGAACACGAAGCAATCGCCCTGCCAGTGCGCGCCGCCGGTGTCCTCGAAGTACTTGAGGATGCCGCCGTCGAGCTGGAACACGCGCTGCATGCCCAGCGCCTGCATGTGCAGCGCGGCCTTTTCGCAGCGGATGCCGCCGGTGCTGTACGACACTACGGTCTTGCCGGCGTAGCGGTCGCGGTCGGCGGTGATCGCCGCGGGGAATTCGGTGAAGCGGGCGAGGCGGTAGTCGACCGCCTGCGGAAACTTGCCAGCGTCG
>DASUJJ010000140.1:0-2503 GCA_036279335.1 Dyella sp. | reverse complement strand
AGGGTAGTCAGGCGTCCTTGTTCGGGTCGTGCTCGTGCAGGTGGTGCTCGGCGTCGACGTGGCGCCGGTGCAGGTCCTCGCTGCTGCTGTCCTCGGGCACGTGGGTGACCGGCTTGGCGGGTGCCTCGTCCATGTCGCCGTCGACGCCGGTGATCTTGAGGATCGAATGGCGCACCTCGCGCGCCAGGATCACCCGCGCGTCGCGCACCATGTCTTCCAGCCCGCGGTCGTAATCGAGCTTGCCGCCTTCGTCGGTCCACACGATCTTCTGCTCGCGCAGCTTCTGGATGAAGCCGCGGAACAGCGCCTTGTCGAAAAACTCCGGCGCCGACTGCTCGTTGAGCAGCGCCAGCCGCTGCGCGGTGAGTGCGCAGGCGTTCTCCAGCTCCGCGGCGCTGGTGGTGTGCGGGCCGTTCTTGGCCAGCGCGGCGATGGTGATGTAGTAACGCTCGAAGGCCTGGATCAGGCTGCGCGCGATGGTCTTCAGCTGGAACGCGGCGTCGTCCTGGCCGGGGCCGCGCTCGAGCACGCGGCCGTCGGCGGAGGCTTCGAGCAGGCCGCGGCGCACGAAGAAGTCGATCGTGCCCTGCATCTGCGCCACGAAGCCGTCGGTGTCCCACGGCAGGAACAGCTCACCCTGGATGAACGGGTAGATGATCCGGCCCAGGCGCAGGATCGAGGCACGCGTCATGCGCCGGTTGTTGAGGAAGCAACAGGACACCCATGCCGCGGTGGCGGTCAGGTGCAGCACGTTGTTGCGGAAGTACGACAGCAGCACCGCCGGTTCGTCGTCGGCCTTGAGCACGTCGCCCAACGAGTGGCGCACGCGGCGGATCCAGCCCATCTGCTCGCCGTAGGCGATGATCGCCGGCGGGTCCATCGGGGTGACCGTGACGCGGTCGGAGTAGGGCAGCTCGATCAGCAGCGCGCGGGTCAGCTCCAGCTGCGCCAGCAGGTCGCTCTCGGCCATCGCGTGCTTCGGCGTCGCCAGCAGCGCCAGCGCGAGCAGGTTGATCGGATTGACGTCGGCGGCGCGGTTGATGTTGACCTGGATGCGCTCGGCCAGGTCGTCGACCGTGCGGCCCAGCCACTCGGGCTTGGCGTCCGGATCGCCGGCGGCGGCGCGCCAGTCGGGGCTGGCCGCGTCCAGCAGCGGGGTGAGCTCGATCGGTTCGCCGAAGTTGAGCGCCACGTGGCCGTAGCGCTGGCGCAGCACCTTCAGGCCCTTGAGCAGGCCGAGCAGGGATTCCTTCTCCTTCGGCTTGCCGGACAGCTCGCCGATGTAGCTCTTGCCCTCCATCAGCTTCTCGTAGCCGATGTAGACCGGCTGGAACAGCACCGGCCGGCGCGGCGCGCGCAGGAACGCGCGCACGGTCATCGCCAGCAGGCCGGCGCGCGGCGCCAGCAGGCGCCCGGTGCGCGAGCGGCCGCCTTCGATGAAGTACTCCATCGGTACGCCGCGGTCGATCAGCTGCGCCATGTACTCGTTGAACACCACCGAGTACAGCGCGTTGCCCTTGAAGCTGCGGCGCAGGAAGAACGCACCGCCGCGGCGCAGGATCGGGCCGATCACCGGCAGGTTGAGGTTCACGCCCGCGGCGATGTGCGGCACCACCACGCCGGAAACGTGCAGCTGGTAGCTCATCAGCAGGTAGTCGGCGTGGCTGCGATGGCTGGGCACGTAGACCACTTCGTAACCTGGGGCCGCGGCGCGCGCCTTGTCGAAATGGTGCATGGCGATGCCGTCGTACAGCTTGTTCCAGAAGTTCGACAGCAGGAACGAGGCCGAGCGCACCACCGGGTGCGAATAATCCGCGGCGACCTCCAGCACCAGCTTGTGCGCGCGGCGCCAGGCCTTGGCGTAGGAGATGTGCTCCTTGGCCGCGGTGGCGGTGATCGCGGCGCGCACCGGCTCGGCGTTGAGCACGGCGTCGGCGACGGTGCGCCGGTGCGACAGGTCGGGCCCGATCACCGCCGCGCGGATGCGGTGGAAGTGCGTGCGCAGCACCCGCGCGATCTTGCGCGCGAAGCGCTCGGGCCGGGCCTCGCCGGCCTCGTCCAGCACCTGCCGCAGCGACACCGGCGCGGAGAAGTGCACCACCGTGTCGCGGCCGTTGAGCAGCAGCGCGAGCAGGCGGCGGAAGCGGCCGACCATCACCCAGTTCTCGGAGAACAGCACGCGGAACCAGCCGGTGTCGCGACTGGGCGCGCGGCCGACGTAGATCGACACCGGCACGATCTGGATATCGCGCTCGGGGTGTTCTTCCAGCGAGCGGACCAGTTGGTCGAGCGTCTCGTATGGCGCGCGCTGGCGGCTGCGGCCGAACAGCCAGCCGTCGCGGCGCGCCAGCGCGAACACCGAGCGGCGCCGGCGGGTGCCGGCCAGTGGCTGCATCGGCGAGGGCAGGCCGGCCTCGCGGCAGGCGCGTTCCAGGATCAATGCGTCGGAAAAGCCGTCGCGCTCGATCACGTAGCACACCGGCGCGCCGGCCTTGAGCAGGCT
>DASUJJ010000139.1:0-2191 GCA_036279335.1 Dyella sp. | reverse complement strand
GTTGTTCACCGAGTCGGCGAACTCGTGCGTGCCGGTGGGCGAGGACTCGTCCAGCAGCACCCAGATCATCGGCGGGATCGCCTTCTCGGCCATCTGCGCGTAGGTGGACAGGCCGGTCATCGCCTCGCTGCGGTCGCCACCGCCAAAGCCGTGCGTGTGATACGCCACCGGGTAGGTGATCTTGCCCTTGGCGTCGTAGCCCGGCGGCAGCAGCACCCAGCCCTTCATGTGGATCGGCCGGCCCCAGAACGCCGTCAAGGCCGGGCTGACGAAGTCGATCGCGTGGCTGTGCGCGCGAGCCGCATCCATTTGCGGCTGCATCTGCTGGCGCATTTTTTCCGGCACCCGGGCCGGGAGCGCCCACGACTGCATCGCGGTATCGGCACCGAGCGCGCGGCTGAGGCGCAAGCTCGGCGTGGCTCCGGCGGCATCGCCAAAATGCACCTGGACGACGTCGCTGACCAAATCGCCGGGGCCACGGCCGGAATAATTGTAGTCGTGGTTGATATCGAGCACCGCCTGTATGTCGTAGGCGCCTGGTGCCAGCTGCGAGAACGGCGTCGGAAAAGCCAGTGCGTCGGCGTCGATAACGACGGTGCCACCGGGCGCCAGATGCACGAGCTTCATCGCCGCGACGGCGGTTTGCGCGGGATGGAAGGGATTGGTGTCGACCCGCGTCACCGGCTTGCCGTGCGCCTGCGACTCGGCCACCAAATGCGGCACCGCGAACAGCAGCAGGCGGCCTGAGACGAGCTGCGCCGAGGCGGCAGGGTCAAGCGTGACGCGGAACAGGCGATGCGCCGACGGCGCGGCAGGCGCAGCCGGCTTGGCCAGCGCAAACGAGATAGGCGCCAGCATCAGCGCCAGCGATGTGACAAGCGCGGGAACGGTGCGCAACATGGGTGATACTCCCCGGAGTGTAGGCGTATTCATAGCACCGATTCGGGTGCTGGACGGGGGTCGAAAGTCACTGCCGGCGGCGAAGCCCTTGATGGCGGCCAGAATGCAGCGCCGCGCGGCTTGTGCTGGCTGCGCACCGGCCCCATCTGGAAGGCCCATCCGGCAACCCAGCAGGCCTCCATCGCGTGCCAGCCCACCACCCGCCGTCGCCCGCCGCACCTGGCACGATGAAACGCAGCGCCCTCGGCGTCTTCCGCTTCAGCGGACGCGCCCTGCAGCTGGTGTGGAGCACCAGCCGGCCGCTGACGATCGCGCTGGCCGCGCTGACGCTGGCGGCAGGTCTGTTGCCCGCCGGCGTTGCCTGGGTGGGCAAGGAGATTGTGGATGCGGTGGTCTCCGCCAGCCGCGTCGTCGCCGCCGGCGGCGAGCCGCAACTGGTGCCGGTGTTCCAGTGGGTGGCGCTGGAGGGCCTGCTGGTCGCGGCGCTGGCGGCCGCGCAACGCGGGTTGTCACTGTGCCAGTCGCTGCTGCGCGCGCAGCTCGGCAACCGCGTCAACGTGATGATCCTCGACAAGGCGCTGACGCTGGAGCTGGCGCAGTTCGAGGACTCGGAGTTCTACGACAAGCTTACCCGCGCACGCCGCGAGGCCTCGGTGCGGCCGCTGTCACTGGTCACCCGCACCTTCGGCCTGGGCCAGAACCTGATTTCGCTGCTCAGCTACGGTGGCCTGCTGCTGCACTTTTCGCCGTGGGCGGTGCTGGTATTGCTGCTGGCCGGCCTGCCGGCCTTCGTCGCCGAGACGCGTTTTTCCGGCGACGCCTTCAGGCTGTTTCGCTGGCGCTCGCCTGAAACCCGCAAGCAGCTGTACCTTGAGACCGTGCTGGCGCGCGAGGACCATGCCAAGGAGGTAAAGCTGTTCGGCCTTGGCCCGCTGCTGCTGCGCCGCTACCGCGACATTTTCCACACGCTCTACAGCGCCGACCGCGCGCTGGCGGTGCGCCGCGACGCGTGGGGCTTCGCGCTCGGGCTGCTCGGCACGCTGGCGCTGTACGGCGCCTACGCCTGGATCGCGCTGACCACTGTGCTGGGGCGCATCACGCTGGGCCAGATGACCATGTACATGGCGCTGTTCCGCCAGGGCCAGTCGGCGGTGTCGGCGATGCTGTCGGCGATCGGCGGCATGTACGAAGACAACCTCTATCTGTCGACACTGTACGAGTACCTGGAAACCCCGGTACCTGCGGCCACCGGCATGGCGCAGCGCGGTGCCAAGCCCGACGACGGCATCCG
>DASUJJ010000138.1:0-16987 GCA_036279335.1 Dyella sp. | reverse complement strand
CTGCCACAGCGTCACCGCGCCGTAGAACAGGCCGGCGTCGGTACGCGCCCGCACCTGCACACCGTCGGGCGCCACCACGAGGCGGTAGGCCGCGTCGCCGGCGATGGACGCATCGCGCACGAAGCGCACGGCGGGCTGTGTGGCATCGGCGGCAGGGGCGACCGGCAATGCCAGCGCGCGACTGCGCTGCGCGGCATCGGCCAGCCAGCGGGCGGCGGCAGCGGCGCCGCGATCGCCGACGGCGGCGACCAGCGGCACGCCGTCGCGCAGCGCGAACTGGCCCGGCGCGCGGACCAGCCGGGCAACCTGGGGAATCAGCGAGAGCGGCGCTTCGGCCGGCGCTGTCGATGCCGCCCCCGCGGCGGGCGGCACGGGCGCGGCGGCGCAGGCGGCCAGCGCCCAGGCGACACCGGCAAGCAGGGCGAGGCGAGGCAGCGAGCGACGCGTCATGCAGGACTCCTTGGCGGGCGGCGGCCGCATCAATTCCCGATGCTGCCACGGCTGCCAAAAAAACGGGCCCGAATGCCGGACCCGCAGGGAAAAAAGGGGATGGCCATCCGTGGCCGGTCGCCGTTCGCGCCGCCGGGGTCGAGGCGGCAGCGCGAACGGCGGATCAGAGCTTGAAGCGCAGGTTGAGGTAGTACTGCCGACCGTTCACGTAGAACGCGTACGGCTGCTTTCCGTAGGCGGCGTTCTGCGTGTAGTACTTCAGCTTGGGGTTGTTGAGGTTCATGCCGTCCAGCGACAGCGCGATGTGGTCGTTGATCTGGTAGCCCAGCGACACCGCGAGGTTGCCGATGCCCTGCTGGAAGAACGTGTCGGTGCGGCTCACGCCGGCGTAGAACGCCGAGCGATAGGTGTAGCTGATACGGGCGTTGAACTGCTGGTTCTCGAAGTAGCCCGACACGTTGTAGGTGTTTTTCGAGGTGCCCTGCAGCGGCTTGTCGCCGGAGGCGTGGCCGTCGGCGTAGGTGTAGTTGGCCTGCACGCCGAAGTTGTCGCCGATCGGCTGGATGTAGTTCAGCTCGACGCCGCGCACCTGGCCGTTGACGTTGGTCGGCACGCTGATCAGGTAGTCGGAATAGACGTCCTGCCCGGCGTTCTGGGTGGCCTGCAGATCCTTGAAGCTGCGCACCTCGTTGCCGAAGTTGACGTAGTCCTTCAGGTTCATCGCGTACACGCTGGCCGAGACGAGTCCGCGCGGGGCGAAGTACCACTCCACCGCGGCGTCGAAGTTGGTGGAGATCAGCGGCTTCAGCTTGGGGTTGCCGCCACTGCCGGTGTGGGTGAGATCGTCGGCGGAGACCGAGCCGGCCAGCGCGGAGTAGTCCGGACGGGTCATCGTCTGCGAGGCGGCGAAGCGCGCCACCCACTGGTCGTTGATGTCGAACTTCAGGTTGGCGCTGGGCAGGAACTTGCCGTAGTCGTGCTTGTAGACGTTCCAGTAGTAGGCGCCGAACGCCGAGCCGGTGATCGGGCCGGTGACGGAGCTGGCCTCGGCATCCGGCGCGGTGCTGGTGTAGCCGATGTTCTCCCTGGTCTGCACGTAGCGCACGCCCACGTTACCGCTGGCGATGCCGGACTGGAAGTTCATCTGCACGTAGGCGGCAGTGTCCTTCTCCTGCACCTTGTAGATGTCGTTGAAGTAGAAACGGCTGACCGGATCACGGTTGGCGAACTGCGCGTCGATCTGCGCCAGCTGGCCCGGCGTGTAGTACCAGATGTCGGACGGGAAGCTGCCGCCCAGCGAGCTGCCGAAGTCACTCGGGTAGTTCTGGTGGCTGGTCGGATAGGCCGCCGGATTCTGCCAGTCGCTGGCGAAGTTCGGACCCTGCGCCACCTCGAACGGATTGCTGCGCTCGTGCTTGGCATAGCGCGCGCCGAACTGCAGCGAGGTAAGCGCGCCGTCGTCGAAGTCGAGCTCGCCGTCGAACTGCGCCCAGTCCTCCTTGTCCTTCACCTTGATGCCTTGGCCGCCGAAGATCCAACCGGCTTGCGGCAGGATGCCCGAGGGCGAGCTGTTGTCGCCGCCCAGCGTCCAGTTGGTCGGCTTGCCGATGCCGTTCATGCCCCAGCTGGCGCCCGCACCGGCGCCCACGCCCAGCTCGATCACGTCCTGCGTGGGGCTGGCGCCGCTGCCGCGGGTGGTGCCGATCTGGCCCTTGATGTCCAGGTGATCGGTGACGCGCCAGTCGGCGTCCAGCGTGAGGTACTTCGATTCGGACGAGGCGCCCGGACGCGAGATCTGGTCGTACACGCCGTACGGCGTGGTGCTGCCCGGAACGGGAGCGAACACGGCGTTGGTCAGCACGTTGTTGCTGACCGTGTAGCCCGGCTGCAGGCCCGCGCCCGACGGCACGAACTGGCTCGCCCACATCAGGTAGTTGCGGTTGTAGTTGTCGGCCTTGAGCTTGGAGTAGAAGCCGCTGAGGTCGAGCGTGAGGTTGTCGGTGGGCTTGATCTCGATGTCGATCACGCCGCCCTTGCGCTCGCGTTCCTGGGTGAACAGCGCCGCGCCGGTGAGGTTGGGGTAGTACACGCCGGCGAGGTCGGGATGAGCGACGGCGATGGGATCGTTGGCGCCAATCTGGCTATAGCCGCCCACGATCTCCTGGCCGTTGCGCTGCAGCGCGCGCTTCTCGTAGAACGCCTGCACCAGCACGCCGGCGGTGTTGGACTCGTTCTTCCAGTTGAAGAGGCCGCTGAACTGCGGCTTGGTGGTGCCGGGCAGGTCGGAGTAGACGCCACCAATGGACGCCTCGGCGGTGTACGGCTTGGCGAACTCCAGCGGCTTGCGGGTGATGATGTCCACCGAGCCGGCGCTGCCGCCCTCCACCAGGTACGCCTCCGACGCCTTGTGCACCACCACCTGGCTGACGATCTCCGCCGGCAGCAGGCTGTAGCTCACGCTGCGGCCCACTGTCTGCACCTGGCTGAGCACGAACCAGTCACCGGTGCCGACCGTGTGGCCATTGACCAGGGTCTGGGTGAGGCTGGGGTTGGTGCCGCGCAGGCTCACGCGATCGCTCTCGTCGAAGCCGCCCTCGCTGGCGCTGGACGAGCTGATGTTGACGCCGGGCAGGCGCTGCAGCGTGTCGGCCACGTTCTTGGCCGGCAGCTTGCCGATGTCCTCGGCGGTCACGATTTCCACGTGCGAGGTGGCGTCCTTCTTCAGCGCCAGCGACTCGGCTTCGCTGTCGCGGATGCCGGTGACGGTGACGGTCGCCAGCTCCTTGGCCTTGTCCTTGCGCGGTGCGTTGTCCTGGCTGGCGTCTTGCGCGTGCAGCGCGCCGGCAAGGCACAGGCTGGCGACGATGCTCGCGGCTAACAGCGTTTTGCGATGTGACATGGTGTCCTCCCCTCAAAGGCAAGTCGACAACGGTGGTTGTGTGTGGTGCTACCGCGGCCGGTGAAGTTGCTGGGCGATTGCCCGGTGGTGTCGAACGTCGCTTGCGTGGTTGTTGCGGTACAAAAACCTGTGCGTGCTGGCGGGCGCCGCTCAACAGAGCTGCGCGGAATGGCCGTCCAGATACAAGCCGGCCGCGCCGATCACGCCATGCTGGCCGTGCTCCATCAGGCGCACCGGAACCTGCTGCAGATAGGCGTGCATCACGCCCTTGTTGAAGAAGCGTTGGGCGAACGTGCTGGCCAGCAGCAGCTCGCGGATCTGCGGCAGGATCCCGCCGGCGAGGAACACCCCGCCGCGCGCGCCGTACAGCAGCACCAGGTCGCCGACGAAGCTGCCCAACAGGCCGCAGAACATGTCCACCGCCTCCACCGCTGCCGCGTCGGAACCGGTCAGCGCACTGCGCGTGACCTCGGCCGGCAGCGTGAGCGCGGGGGCGCTGCCGCGCAGCTCGCACAGCGCGCGATACAGATTGATCAGCCCCGGGCCGGACAGCGCGTGCTCGAACGACACGTGCGAGCGTTCGCGCGCCAGGATGCGCAGCACCGCGATCTCGCGCTCATTGCCGGGCGCCAGCGCGATCTGCCCGGCCTCCGTGGCGAGCACACGGGGTCCGTGCATGCCCGGCAGCAGCACGGCCGATCCCAGGCCGGTGCCCGGACCCATCACCAACACGGGCCCGGATGCGGCCGGCGCGATGTTGTCGATCACGCCCAGCGTGTCGGCCTGGGTCAGGAACCGGGTGGCGTAGGCCACCGCCTCGAAATCGTTGATCACCGCCAGCTGGGCCAGCCCCAGCCGCTCGCGGATCTCGCGGATCGACACGGGCCACGGCAGGTTGTCGTTGACGATGGCGTCGCCCAGCACGTAGCCGGCACTGGCCACGGCGCAGCGTTCGATCGGCGCGGCGGGCGCCACGCGGGCCACGAAATCTTCCAGCACCGCGGTGAGGCTGGGCCACTCGGCGCAGGCGTAGCGCTGGTAGGCGTGCACGCTCACCGGCCGTGCGGCGTCCGCATCACGGCTGACCAGCCCGATGCGCGCATGGGTGCCGCCGACGTCGGCGGCCAGGAACGGCCGCGCGGCCGCGCCCCCTGCACTCGCCACCGCGCTGTGTGCTGCCACTTCCGCCACGCCGTCTTCCCCCATCCCCGAATGGCCCTGCGCCGGTGCTCGGCGAGGGCGTGCAGGGCCGGAGTGTGTTCAGCGCATGACAACGTTGTCAACCATTTCCGTGGCAGGATCCGGAACGCCGTCTTTCGCGCCGCAGCACATCGACAGGTTCACGCCACGCGGCCGACTCACGGGCCACGCAACAGGCCGCGATCTGGTGCCAATCCAGCCCGACGAATGGGCAACAACAAGCCATGCGGCGGCGCACCAGAACAAGCGCGAAGGAATCCGGCGGGAGCCATCAGGACGACGGCGATGAGAGCAATGCTCGGGACATTCTGATTGACAACGTTATGCCTGCACAGCCATAAAGCGGACTTCGACGACGGTGGTCGCGACAGCCGACCTACCCGAATCACATCACTGCCGCAGACCGGCTCGGGGGAGCTCCGCATGTCGTCCACCACGCTCGAGGCGTCGCCCCTGGCGGGCCGCTCCACTTTCGGTCCGATGATCATCATCGGCGTGCTGTTCTTCATCTTCGGCTTCGTGACGTGGCTCAACGGGCCGCTGATCACCTTCGTCAAGCTGGCCTTCAATCTCGACGACGTGAACGCCTTCCTGGTGCCGTTCGCGTTCTACATTTCCTATCTGGTGTTTTCGCTGCCGGCGTCGGTGGTGCTCCGGCGCACCGGCATGAAGAAGGGCATCGCGATCGGGCTTTTCACGATGGCGATCGGTGCGGCAACGTTTGGCCAGTTCGCCACCATGCGCATCTATCCCGGCGCGCTGATCGGCCTGTTCGTGATCGGCGCGGGGCTGTCGATGCTGCAGACCGCGTCGAACCCGTACATCTCGATCTTGGGGCCGATCGAGAGCGCGGCGCAGCGCATCGCCTTCATGGGCATCTGCAACAAGGTCGCCGGCATTGCGGCGCCGATCGTGATCGGTGCGGTGGTGCTGAGCGGAATCGACAGCATCGACGCGCAGGTGAAGGCGGCTCCGTCGGCCGCGGCACGCGAGGCGCTGCTGGACGCGTTCGCCGGCAAGGTGCACCTGCCGTACCTGATCATGGCCGGCCTGCTGGTGGTGCTGGCGATCTGGATCGCGCTGTCGTCGCTGCCGGAGATCAAGCCGTCGGGCGCCAACAGCGAGGCGACCATCGGCCACGGCAAGGGCAGCCTCTTCAGCTTCCCGCACCTGTGGCTGGGCGTGCTGTGCCTGTTCCTCTACGTGGGCGTGGAGGTGATGGCGGGCGACGCGATCGGCACCTACGGCGCCAGCTTCCATCTGCCACTGAGCCAGACCAAGTTCTTCACCGCCTTCACCTTGGGCGCGATGCTGCTGGGCTACCTGGCCGGGCTGGTGCTGATCCCGCGCTTCATCAGCCAGCAGCGCTACCTGGCGGTGTCGGCGGTGCTCGGCGTGCTGTTCTGCCTGGGCGCCTATGCGACGTCCGGGTATGTCTCGGTGGGCTTCGTGGCGGCGCTCGGCTTCGCCAACGCGATGATGTGGCCGGCGATCTTTCCCCTCGCGATCCACGGGCTGGGCCGGCATACCGAGGCCGGATCGGCGTGGATGATCATGGGCATCGCCGGCGGCGCGATCCTGCCGCAGGCGTTCGCCCACCTGAAGGCGCACATCGACTTCCAGCTCGCCTTCGTGCTGCTGATGGTGCCGTGCTACCTGTACATCCTGTTCTATGGCGTGCGCGGGCACCGCGCGGGCCTGCCGGCGAGCTGACTGGCCGGCATGCGGCCCACGTCACAGCCTGTCGCCGTACCCGGCCGGTCCGGGTCGGCTACGATGCGTGGTTCATCCGAAGGAGTACCTCGCGTTGCGTCATGCCACCATCAAGGACGTCGCCAAGCGGGCCGGTGTCTCGCTGAAGACCGTCTCGCGCGTGATCAACCAGGAAGCGTCGGTACGGGCGGACACGCGGCAGAAGGTGGAACGCGCGGTCGAGGCGCTGGGCTACCGGCCCAACCTGTCGGCGCGCAGCCTGCGCGCGGCGCACTCGTACGCGATCGGGCTGGTGTACGACAACCCCAACGCGCACTACGTGATCAGCCTGCAGGAGGGCGTGCTCTCCGCCTGCCGCGAGCGCGGTTTCGGGCTGCAGATTCATCCGTGCGACACCAGCTCGCCGCACCTTGCCGACGAGCTGGTGTCGCTGGTCAAGCGCGCGCGGCTGGCCGGGCTGGTGCTGGCACCGCCGATGTCCGAGCAGCCCGCGCTGATTGCCACGCTGAAGGAACACGGCGTCACCTTCGTGCGCATCATCGCCTCGCGCGACGACCCGAAGGACGGCTACCCCTGCGTCTACGTGGACGACCGCGACGCGGCGTATGCGATCACCGAGCACCTGATCCAGCTTGGCCACACGCGCATCGGTTTCCTGTGGGGCGAGCCGCATCACCATTCCAGCCCCGAGCGCTACCAGGGCTATGCCGATGCGCTGAAGGACTACGGCATCGCGCTCAACAAGAAACTGGTGCTGCCGGGGCGCTACGCGTTCGACGACGGCTTCCGCGGCGCGCGCAAACTGTTTGCGCTGAAGGAGCCGCCGACCGCGATTTTCGGCAGCAACGACGAGATCGCCGCCGGCGTGCTGGCCGCGGCGCGCTCCACCGGTCTGGACGTGCCGTGGGATCTCTCCATCGCCGGCTTCGAGGACAACCCGTTCTCCAAGCAGGCGTGGCCGGCGCTGACCACCGCGCGCCAGTCCACCCGCGAAATCGCCCGGCACGCCGCGCTGCGCCTGATGGCCGAGCTGCAGCATGCCGAGAGCAACGACGACAGCCCGCCGCCGGCCAACGAGGGCTTCGTGCCCGAGCTGGTGGTGCGCGGCTCCACCGCGCCGCCGCGCGGCGCCACGCCGGGCAAGCGCTCCGGCTGATCGCGCGCGGCGCGCTGTTCCGCGGCGCGCATCCCTTCCCATCGCTCACGCCACCCACGAAGCCGGCCACCGGCCTCGCGGCATGCGCGCGTGCGCCCCGCCTCCACCGACGGATCGTTCCATGAAAGACGCCAGCAGCACCCTGATGTACCGCGAAGCCGGCGAAAGCGCCGATGTGATCGAGCGCCAGTTCGCGCACAACGCAGACCGCCTGCGCGTACTCGGCGAGCAGCTGCGCGCCAAGCCGCCGCGCTTCATCGTCACCTGCGCGCGCGGCAGCTCCGATCACGCCGCCGCCTACGCCAAGTACGTGTTCGAGACCCAGCTCGGCCTGATCACCGCTTCCGCCTCGCCGTCGGTGTCGTCGATCTACGACGCCCCGCTGGCGCTGGGCGACGCGCTGTTCGTGGCGATCTCGCAGTCGGGCAAGAGCCCGGACCTGCTGCGCGCGGCGCAGGCGGCCAAGGACGCCGGCGCGCGCATGCTCGCCCTGGTCAACGTGGAGGATTCGCCGCTGGCGGCGATGGCCGACACCTGCATCCCGCTGCACGCTGGCGCGGAAACAAGCGTGGCGGCGACCAAGAGCTACCTCGCCTCGCTGGCCGCCGTGCTGCAGCTCACCGCCAGCTGGCGCGGCGACGGCGCGCTCGACGCCACGCTGGCCGCGTTGCCGCAGCAGCTGCGCGATGGCTGGGATGCCGACTGGTCGCCGATGGTGGATGGCTTCACCGGCGTGCAGAACCTGTTCGTGGTCGGCCGCGGCTTTGGCTTCGGCGCGGCGCTGGAGGCTGCGCTCAAGCTCAAGGAAACCTGCGGCCTGCACGCCGAGGCGTTCAGCGCGGCCGAGGTGAAGCACGGGCCGATGGCGCTGGTCGGCGCCGGCTTCCCGGTGCTGTTCTTCGCCCAGGACGACGGCACCATGGACAACACCGTGGCGGTGGCGCGCGAATTCCGCGCGCGCGGCGCCCGCGTGCTGCTGGCCGCGCCGGGCGTCAGCGGCGAGGACAGCCTGCCGCTGGCCTCGGGTGTGTCGCCGCTCACCGCGCCGCTTCTGGCCGTGCAGAGTTTCTACAAGGCGGCCAGCGCGCTGTCGCTCGCGCGCGGCTACGATCCCGACGTTCCGCCCCATCTGCGCAAGGTCACGGAGACCGTCTGATGTCCGCTTCGCTCACTGCCCTGGTCAACGGTCGCGTCATGGGCGAGCACGGCCTGCGCGAGGGGCTGGCCGTGCTGATCGACGGCGCACGCATCGCCGCGGTCTGCCCGGCCGACGGTCCGCGCGTGGCGCAGGCGACCCGGCATGACCTGGGTGGAAAACTGCTGCTGCCCGGCTTCATCGACGTGCAGGTCAACGGCGGCGGCGGGTTGCTGTTCAACGACGATCCCACGGTGGAGACCTTGCGCGGCATCGCCGCCGCACATCGCGCCTTCGGCACCACCGGCCTGCTGCCCACCCTGATCACCGACACGCGCGACACCATGCGCCGCGCGCTGGAGGCGGTGGACGCGGCGATCGAGCAAGGCGTGCCGGGCATCCTGGGTATCCACCTGGAAGGTCCGTTCCTCGCCGGGGCACGCAAGGGTATCCACGACAGCGCGCTGTTCCGCCCACTCGACGAGGAAGACCTCGCGCTGATCACCGCCCCGCGTCGCGGCAAGGTCATGCTCACGCTGGCGCCCGAATGCGTGCCGCCGGCGACCATCCGCCGCCTCGCCGACGCCGGCGTGCGGGTGGTGGCCGGTCACACCGGCGCCGACTACGCCACCACCCGTGCGGCGCTCGACGCGGGCGTGTGCGGCTTCACCCACCTCTACAACGCGATGACACCGCTCACCAGCCGCGAGCCCGGCGTGGTCGGCGCTGCGCTGGACGATGCGGCGAGCTGGTGCGGACTGATCGTCGACGGCCACCACGTGCATCCGGTGAGCCTGCGCGTGGCGATTGCGGCCAAGGCCCGCGGCAAGTGCGTGCTGGTGACCGATGCGATGCCGCCGGTGGGTTCGGACGAACCCAACTACCGGCTCAACGGCCAGACCATCGTGATGAAGGACGGCATCTGCCGGAGCGACGACGGCGTGCTCGCCGGCTCCGCGCTGGACATGGCCACCGGCCTGCGCAACCTCGTGCAGATGGTCGGCCTGCCGCTGGACGAAGCCTCGCGCATGGCGAGCGAATATCCGGCCGATTGGCTGGGCCTCACCGCCACGCACGGGCGCATCGCGCCCGGGCAGCAGGCCGACCTGGTGGCGCTGGACGATGCGCTGCTGGTGCATGACAGCTGGATTGGCGGAACCCGCGTCGCGCCCTGATGGTGACTTGCGCCGCGCAGGGCGACCTTGCTCCACCGATGGCCGACAGCATGGGCTAACCATAACCGCGGACAGACGTTCAGTTACGAGGCCGTCCGGGACTCGGTGACTGCGCGCCGCGATGGACGGTTGTGGTGCTTGCTCGCGCGTGACCACCGCGGCAATCCGGCGCGGCTCCAACGGCGCGATCACCGCAACCGAGCGCATCGCCGGCCTCGCCGTTGCCTACCTTCGAGCCGCGTTCGCGGGCCGAAACGACACGCCGATCTGCTAGCTTTCGCTGCTCTTCTGATCGACGGAACCCGCCATGTCTGCACCGCGCCCCCGCTCCGCTTCCACGCTCGCCCTGGGCCTGCTCGCCGCGGGCCTGCTGGCCGGCTGCAGCGGGCTGCTTTCCCGCCATCCGGCGCTGGCCGACGGCGCGCGGGCGGACGTGGCGATCCTGGAAACCACCGACCTGCACTCCAACCTCCTCGGCTACGACTACTACAAGCTCAAGGCCGACCCGACGCTGGGCTACGAGCGCACGGTCACGCTGATCCGCCAGGCGCGCAAGGAATTTCCCAACACCTTCCTGTTCGACGACGGCGACACCATCCAGGGCTCGGTGCTGGCCGACTACCAGGCGCTGGCCAGGCCGGTGGGCTGCAACGAGGAGCTGGCGATCTACCGGGCAATGGATAGCGTGGGCTACGACGGCGCCACCGCCGGCAACCACGAGTTCAACTACGGCCTGCCGTTTCTCTCGCAGGTCACCGGCACGCCGATGAACGTCGAGGGCGGCGCCAGCAAGCGTTGCGCCGGCCCGCATTTCCCGCTGGTGCTGGCCAACGTCGCCAGCGCGCGCGACGGCCAGCCGCTGTTCAAGCCGTGGGCGGTGGTGAGCAAGACCATCGAGGCGTACACGCCGGATGGCAGCAAGCTCAGCGTGCCGTTGAAGGTGGGCATCATCGGCTTCACCCCACCGCCGATCGTGCAGTGGGACAAGCAGAAGCTCGAGGGCAAGGTCACCGTGAGTGGCGTGGTGGAAGCGGCACGGAAGTATCTGCCCGAGCTCGAGGCGCAGCATCCGGACCTGATCATCGCCGTGCTGCACGGCGGGCTGGACGATCGTCCGTACACGCCGGACATGGAGAACGCCGGCTGGCACCTGGCCGGCGTGCCGGGCATAGACGCGCTGCTGCTGGGGCACTCGCACGCCGAGTTCCCGGGCCCGCGCTTTGCCGGGATGAAGGATGTGGACGCCACGCGCGGCTTCGTGCGCGGCGTGCCCGCGGTGATGGGCGGCTTTTTCGGCAAGGACCTGGGCGTGATCAAGCTGGCGCTGATCCGCCAGGGCGGTGAGTGGGTGGTGGACACCGCCGACACCCGCAGCGAGGTGCGCCCGATCTGCCAGCCGGCGGTGAAGGGCCAGGCGCCGGACTGCGTGGCGCCGGATCCGGCGATCGCGCCGCTGGTGGCCCAGGTGCACCAGGCCGCCATCGCCTACGTCAACACGCCGATCGGCGACACCACCGTGCGCATGAGCAGCTACTTCGCCGACGAGGGCAACATGACCGCGCTGGCGCCGATCAACGCGGCGCAGGCCGACTACGTGCGCAGCGAGCTGCCCAAGACCCACCCGGAACTGGCCGGCGTGCCGGTGCTGTCGGCCGCCGCCGCGTTCCGCACCGGCTTCGGCGGTCCGGACGACTACACCGACGTGCCCCCCGGCCCGCTCACCCTTCGCAGCGCCGCAGACCTGTACTTCTATCCCAACACGCTGGCTGCGGTGAAAACCGACGGCGCCGGGCTGAAGGCCTGGCTGGAGCAGTCGGCACGCCGCTTCAACCGCATCGACCCGGCCAAGGCGGGCGAGCAGGCGCTGATCAATCCACGCTACGTGGGCTACAACTTCGACCAGATCCAGGGCGGCATCGCCTATGTCATCGACGTATCGAAGCCGCCCGGCGAGCGCATCACCTCACTGACTTACGCCGGCAAGCCGGTCAGCCCCGACCAGCCGTTCGTGATCGCCACCAACAACTACCGCGCCAGCGGCGGCGGGCATTTCCCCGGGCTGGACGGCAGCAACATCGTGCTGGCCTCGCCCGACGGCGCGCGCGAGATCCTGGCGCGCTGGCTCGAGCGCAAGCAGCACCTCACCGCCGCCGACCTGGAACCGGCCTCGTGGCATTTCGCTCCGCTGAAGACGCGCGGCCCGGTGGTGTTTCGCACCGCCGCCGGCAAGCAGGCGGTGGCCGTCGCGGCCGGCCTGACCCACGTGCGCCAGCTGAAGGACCACGGCGACGGCACCGCCACCTACGCCATCGACCTGACGCGCTGAGGCGGCGCAGGTAGGGGGAAACCGGCCCCGCTGCGTTGAGCGGAAGTGGCCCGGGAATTGGCTCGATACGAGCGCCGCGCCCACGTCCCCCGCGCAGGGATCGCGGCCCTCAGCCTTCCGCATGGATGCGGAAGCACTTTCTGACTGGCCACAAGCCGCGGCGGTTGCGATATCGTGACGACTATCTCTCTGGTCAACACACGGTGCCTCCGCATGGCCCTGGGCACGGCCGAGCCCGAGCAGACGCTCGCCGGCACCGGTTATTCCAACGAATTCGACAGCTTCGTGCGAGCACAGCGCGAGACGCTGGTGCGCTTCCTGCACCGGCGCACGCGCTCGGCCGCCGATGCCGAGGATCTGGCCCAGGAAAGCCTGACCCGGTTGATGCGCTACCGCGGCCATGCGCCGGAAACCTGGACCGCCCTGCTCTACCGCATCGCCGTCAACGCGCTGAACGACCGCAGCCGGCGCGCTGCCAGCCGTTTCGACGCGCAGCACGTGAGCCTGGACGACGGCGCCGAGCTGGCCACCGGCGAGCCCAGCCACGAACAGCGCACCGCCTCGCAGCAGGAGCTGGTGGCGCTGCAGCGCGCCCTGCTGCGCCTGCCCGACCGCTGTCGGCAGATCTACCTGCTCCACCGCATCGAAGGCATGACCTACACCGAAATCGCCGACCACTGCGGGATCAGCGTCAAGGCGGTGGAAAAGCACATAAGTCGGGCCCTGCACTTGCTGCGCGAGCGCCTGGGCGCGCTGCACAAGGAGCTCAAGGCATGAGCCGTCACGAAGCAGGGCTGCACGCAGACGTACCCGACAACGCCGAGGCCTGGCTGGCCCGGCTGCACTCGCCCGCGCGCACCGCGCAGGACGAGGAAGCCTTCGAGCGCTGGCGCGCCGCCGACCCGGACCACGCCGCCGCCTACGTCGAGGTGGAATACCTGCACCGGCAGGCCGCCCTGCTGGCCGACGACCCGCTGCTGCGCGCAGTGGCCCGGGCCGCCCGGCGCGACCTCGCCAAACGTCCGTCGGCGCGTCCACAGCGCGCCGGCTGGCTGGCCGCCGGGCTGGCCGCCGCCGTGCTGGTGGCGGTCGGCATCACCCAGATCATGCGCCCCACCGCCCCGGTCGAGCAGAGCTACGTCGCCGGCATCGGACTGCCGCAGACGCTCACCCTCGCCGACGGCACGCAGGTGCAGCTCGACGCGCAGTCCAGCCTGCTCACCCGCTTCAGCGCGCGCCAGCGTGAGGTGTTCCTGCGCAGTGGCCGCGCCCAGTTCCGCGTGGCGCCCGACAGCGCGCGCCCGTTCGTGGTGCGGGTGGACGGCAACGTGATCCGCGACGTCGGCACCACGTTCCAGGTCAGCCGCCGCGCCGACGGCGTGACCGTGGGGCTGCTGGAGGGCCGCGTCTCGGTCAGCGGCGACGCCGCCGGGCAGACGTGGAGCCGCGAGCTGGCGCCGGCGCAGCAGCTGCACATCGATCCGCGCGGGCAGGCCGCCGAAGTCGCTGCGATGGACCTGGATCGGGCGCGCAGCTGGACCCACGGCGAGCTGTGGTTCAACCAGCGCGCGCTGGGCGACCTGCTGCAATCGATGAACCGCTACTCGACCACCCAGCTGCGGCTGGGCGATCCCGCGCTGGCCTCGCTCAAGGTCAGCGGACGCTTCCACGCCGGCGACCAGGATGCGCTGGCGCTGGCGCTGGCCCAGGGCTGGAAGCTGCGCGTCACGCGGACCGGTGCGAACGAGCTGACCCTGTTGCCAGCCGCAGCCGGAGCCCGCTGATCGCGATGCTCCGGCGCCGCGCTGCGTTCGCCGTGCCCGGTCGTCGACTCGCCGCGCGCGCGCTGGCGCTGGCGCTGTCGATCGCCGCGCTTCCCGCCTTCGGTGCCGGCACCGCGCCGACCCGGCACTACCGCATCGCCGCCGGCACCACGCTGGACGATGCGCTGCACGCGCTGGCCCGCCGCAGCAACATCCAGCTGCTCTATGCGCCGGAACTGACCGCGCAGCGGCGCGCCCGCGCCACGCTGGAAGGCGACTTCACCGCCGCCGAGGCGCTGGCCCGGCTGCTGCGCGGCAGCGGGCTGGTCGCCCAGGCGGTCACTGCCGACACCTTCGTGCTGCGCCGCGTGGAACCGGCACGCCCCGATGGACGCGTACCGACGCCGCGCGCACTGCCACCGGCACCGCTGGACAACGTGCCGGTGCCGCTGCTGACGGTGGAAGTCACCGGTACCCACCTGCGCCGCACGGCCATCGAGAACGCCTCGCCGCTGACCGTGATCGACCGCCGGCAGATCGAGCACAGCGGCTACCAGACCTTGTTCGAGCTGCTGCGCGCCCAGCCGGGCGTGCGGGTGAACAACGCCCCCGTCGCGCTCAGCGACAGCACGCTGTACCAGGCCAACGGCCTGTCCGGCGCCACCGGTGCGGCCGCGGTCGACCTGCACGGGCTGGGCGCCACCGCCACGCTGTTCCTGATCGACGGCCAGCGCATGGTCGGCTACGGGCTGTCGCAGGGCGAGTTCGGCCTGGTCAACGACCTGGAGAGCATCCCGCTGTCGCTGGTCGAGCGGGTGGAGGTGCTGCGCGACGGCGCCTCGGCCATCTACGGCTCCGACGCCATGGCCGGCGTGGTCAACATCATCCTGCGCAAGCACTTCCAGGGCGTCGCGCTGGACGGCAACGTCGGCATCTCGTCGCGCGGGGATGCCTCGCAGCATCGCGGCACGCTGAGTGTCGGCACTGCGTTCGGGCACGGCGGTCACCTGGTGCTCGGCGCCGATTACTTCGAACGCGCGCCGCTGCTGGGCCGCGCGCGCCGTTGGGCCCGCAGCAGCAGCGGCGACGGCGGCGACGGCATTTACTACTTCGACGGCGGGCAGATCGGCTACAGCAACACCGGCGGCGGCTGCACGCAGATCGCGCTGGACGGTCCGTGCGTCAACACCACCGGTCCGCAGACCACGCTGCAGACCCGGCTGGCCAGCCGCTCGCTGCTGGTCCACGTCGATCATCCGCTGGGCGCGCTGCAGGCCTATGCCAACCTGCGCTGGAACATGCTCGACCGGCACCAGCAGACCGGGCCGGCCACCGAGCAGCTGCTGGTGTACGACCCGGCCGCGCCGCAGGGTGCGCGGGTGGTCAACTACGCCTTCAGCGACGTCGGCCCGATCCGCGACATGACCCAGTCGCGCAGCACCCAGCTCAGCGCCGGGCTGCGCGGCCATCCGGGCGACTGGCAGTGGGACCTGCGGCTGGACGACCAGCACAGCGCCGGCACCGACCGCGTGCGCGGCCTGCTGCGCTCCAGCGTGCTGGACGCGGCGCTCGCCGACGGCCGCTACCGGCCCGGCGCTCGCAACGAACCGGCCGTGCTCGCGGCGCTGTCGCCCGAGCTGCTGCGCACCGGGCACACCGGCCAGAGCGGCTTCAGCCTGCGCGCCGACGGTCCGCTGGGGGAGTGGCGCCAGGGCACGGTGGATATCGCCGCCGGCATCGAGGGCTATCGGGAGCAATTGGATGACCAGCCCGATCCGCTGCTGATCGCCGGCGACGTGTTCCAGTTCCAGCCGCCGTACGTGCGCCGGGGCGACCGCTGGATCTCGGCCGGCTACGTCGAAGCCCAGCTGCCGCTGACGACGCGCCTCAGTGCCAACGTGGCGGCGCGTGCCGACCACAGCGGCGGCTTCGGCTGGGCGTTCTCGCCGCGGCTGGGGCTGAAGTGGGACGTCTCCGACAGCGTGAGTTTCCGCGGCACCATCGCGCGCGGCTACCGCGCGCCGACCCTGCCCGAACTCGATCGCCCGCAGGCGCTGCTACCCGTGGGCGTGCGGGTGGAAGTGCCCGACGCGCTGCTGCCGTGCGTGAACGCGCGCCCGGTCGGACCGGGCTATTCGCTGTGCACGCTGCGGCTGGACAGCGTGAGCAATCCCGACCTGCAGCCGGAACGGTCACGCAGCCTCACCTTCGGCGTGGTGCTGGCACCCACACCCAACCTCGGCATCGCGCTGGACGTCTACCAGGTCGACCGCCGCAACGAGATCCGCGCCTTGCCGGTGTCCTACGCGCTGGACCATCCGCAGGCCTATCCCGAGCTGTTCCGGCGCGACGCCCAGGGCGCGCTGTACGCCTTCGAGCAGCAGCTGGTGAACCTGGGCAAGACGATGGTGCGCTCGTTCGACCTTGACGTGCGCTACCGGCTCGACACCGCGCACCTGGGCAGCTTCAGCTTCAATCTCGGGGTGGACTGGCTGTCCAAGCTGCGCCGGCAGATCACGCCCGAGGCGCCCCCGGAGCCCTACGACGGCTACGCCGACCAGCCCAAGGCGACCGCGCTGGCCGGGGTGGATTGGACGCGCGGCGACTGGGTCGGCACGGCCAATCTGCGCTACACCGGCCACTACGCCTATCGGGCCAGCGCGAACAGCCTGCTGACGTGTCCGGACGCGCTGCGCCGCGCCGACCACTGCAGCACCCCGGCGTTCACCCTGCTCGACCTCAACCTCGACTACGGCGGCTTCGAGCACTGGCGCGTGGGCATCAACGTGCACAACGCGCTCGACCACCGGCCGCGCTACTACGGCCGTTCGTCGCTGGCCTACAGCCCGTCGTTCGACGATGTGGTGGGGCGCTATTTCCTGCTCAGCTTCCACTACCAGCGCTGAGCGCGAGGCCAGTCGCGACAGCCGGCACGCGGCGCAGATCGTTGCAATTGCACCTGTTGACCGCTGCACGACACCACCCGTAACGTCGACCGCATGTCGATCGACAACGCCCCTGCCAGCCTGCGCCCCGCTCGCCTCCCCGGCGTGGTGCGCTGCGCTGGCGGGCGCTGCGTCGACACCCTCTTCCTCGCCGCGACCACGATTACCACCACGACCACTCGGTCGGGGTGGGTGTCCGTGCGCGACTAGCTTCACCATCACGCA
>DASUJJ010000137.1:0-12788 GCA_036279335.1 Dyella sp. | reverse complement strand
CTGATGGCCGGCACCGAGTCGATCCGCGACGTGATCGCCTTCCCCAAGACCACCAGCGCGCAGGACCTGATGACCGACGCGCCTTCGCCGGTGGGTGCGGCGCAGCTCAAGGAGCTGCACGTGGCGGTGGCGGCGCCGGAGCCGGCCAAGGCGCCTTGATGATCGCCCCGCGCACGCTGCGACGGCTGATGCAGGGCGTCGCGGCGGCGCACGGGCACCGTGTCGGCAGTGGCGTCGCCCGATGATCGAACACGTCATCCTGCTGCATGGCCTGTGGATGCGCGGCTTCGCGCTGGCCATGCTGCACCGGCGGATGATCGAGGCGGGCTTTCGCGTCCATCGCTTCGACTACCTCAGCGTGGCCAACACGCAGGAGCGCATCCTGGAGCGGCTGCGCGGGCACGTGATCGAACTGGGCGAGCTCGAAGGGACCGTGCATCTGGTCGGCCATAGCCTGGGCGGATTGCTGGCGCTGCAGGTGTGTCACGGCGCGCACGACCTGCCGCCCGGACGCGTGGTGTGCCTGGGCTCGCCCCTGCTCGGCAGCGCCGCGGCGCGCGAATTTTCCAGCCTGGGGCGCAGCGGAGAAGCCCTGCTGGGACACAACCGCGGCCTGCTGGAAAAGGGGCTGGATCATTGGGGCGGTCCGCGTGAGGTCGGCATGATCGCCGGGCGCTCGCCGATCGGCCTGGGCGCCGTGCTGGCGCACATCGAAGGTGAACACGACGGCACCGTGGCCGTCTCGGAAACGCGGCTGCCGGGGCTGGCCGACCACTGCGTGGTCGACACCAGCCACACCGGCCTGCTGTTCTCCGCCGACGTGGCCCGGCTCACCGCGCGCTTCCTGCGCGAAGGGCACTTTGCGGCCGCCGCCACCGCCGGCGGTGAGCTGGCCGCGGCTGACCGGGGTGCGCCCTCGCCGGGCGGATAGAGTAAAATTTCGCGCTTCATCACCAGATCAGGTTGCGCAGCGCCATGGGTAGAGGCCCGTCCATCGAAGGTCGCAAGAACGCCGAAGACGCCAAGCGCGCCAAGGTGTTCACCAAGCTCATCCGCGAGATCACCGTGGCCACCCGCGCCGGGGTGGCCGATCCGGCCGCCAACCCGCGCCTGCGCGCGGCGGTGGACAAGGCGCTGGCCGCCAACATGACCAAGGACACCATCGAGCGCGCGATCAAGCGCGGCTCGGGTGCCGACGGCGGCGCGCACATGGAGGAGCTGCGCTACGAGGGCTACGGTCCGGCCGGCATCGCGCTGATCATCGAGTGCTTCACCGACAACCCCACCCGCACCGTGGCCGACGTGCGCCACGCGCTGACCCGCCACGGCGGCAACCTCGGCACCAGCGGCTCGGTGGCGTTCCAGTTCACCCGCTGCGGCGAGCTGGTGTTCGCCACCGGCGGCGACGAGGCGGCCGAGGAGAAGGTGCTGGAGGCTGCGCTGGAAGCGGGTGCGGACGACGTGATCAACGAGCACGGCGAGAGCACCGTGTTGTGCCCGCCGGAAAGCTTCGAAGCCGTGCAGCAGGCGCTGATCGGCGCGGGGCTGGAGTCCTCGCACGCCGGCGTGGTGATGCGCCCGAACAATCGGGTGGCGGTACCGGACGACGCGCAGGAAACGCTGCAGGATCTGCTCGAACGCCTTGATGCACTGGACGACGTCAGCGAGGTCTATCACAACGCGCTGCTGCCGGCCGAGGCCGCCGGCTGATGCAGCCAGGCCCTGTGGCCGCGCTGCGACCACATCTTCCATGACCCGCATCCTCGGTATCGACCCCGGCAGCCAGCGCACCGGCGTGGGCATCATCGATGTCGACGGGCAGGGCAGGTTGTCGCATGTATTCCACGGCGCGCTCGCCGTGGCCGGCGAGGCCACGTTTCCGCTGCGCCTGAAACGCATCTTTGACGAGCTGTGTGACATCATCGCCGCCCACAAGCCCGACGAGTGCGCCATCGAGCGCGTGTTCATGGCGCGCAATCCGGATTCGGCGCTGAAGCTGGGACAGGCCAGGGGCGCCGCGATCTGTGCGGTGGTCAGTCAGGGGATCGTGGTGCACGAGTACGCAGCAACCGAAGTGAAGCAGTCGGTGGTCGGCAGCGGCCGCGGCGACAAGACCCAGGTGCAGCACATGGTCGGCATCCTGCTCGGGCTCAAGGGGCCGCTGCAGGCCGATGCCGCCGACGCGCTGGCCATTGCGGTCACCCATGCGCATACCCGCTCCAGCCTGGCCCGCGTGGGCATTCCGCGCACGGCGTGGAGGCGCGGGCGATGATCGGGCGCCTGCGCGGCACGCTGGTGTCCAAGCAGCCGCCGTGGCTGCTGATCGATGTGGGCGGCGTGGGCTACGAGCTGGAAGCGCCCATGTCGACCATCTACGACCTGCCCGCTACCGGCAAGGAAGTGATCCTGCTCACCCACCACGCGGTGAAGGAAGACAGCGTGTCGCTGTACGGCTTCATGCACGAATCGGAGCGCGCGCTGTTCCGCAACCTGCTCAAGGTCAGCGGCATCGGCGCGAAGATCGCGCTGGCCGTGCTGTCCGGCGTGTCGACCAGCGACTTCGCGCGGCTGGTGCATGCCGGCGACGTGGTGGCGCTGACCAGGATTCCCGGCATCGGCAAGAAGACCGCCGAGCGCATCGTGGTGGAATTGCGCGACCGGGTGGACGGGCTTGCGGTAAGCCTGCCCGGCATGCCAGCAGCCCAGGCCGCGCCGCTCGACGCGCCCGGCGAGGCCACCGTGGCGCTGCAGCAACTCGGCTACAAGCCGGCCGAAGTCACGCGCCTGGTGCAGAAAGTCGCCGCCGACGGCGACAGCGCCGAGGCCATCATTCGCAAGGCACTGCGCGCCGCGCTCGGCGGCTGAGGCAGTGGGGAACGTCATGAACCAGCCAACGCAAGCTTCGCCCTCGACCGACGCCAGCGGCGCCGACTCCACGCACGGCAGCCGCAAGGCGCTGATCCTGGGCGCCATCGGCGTGGTGTTCGGCGACATCGGCACCAGTCCGCTGTACACCATGCACGAGACCTTCCTGCCCGAGCACGGCCTGCATCCGCGGCCGGCCACGGTGCTGGGCATCCTGTCGCTGATCACCTGGTCGCTGATCCTGGTAGTGGCGGTGAAGTACGTGAGCCTGGTGATGCGCGCCGACAACAAGGGCGAGGGCGGCATCATGGCGCTGATGACGCTGGCCCAGCGCGCGGTGGGTCAATCCACCCGCATGCGCAAGCTGGTGGTGCTGATGGCCCTGCTCGGCGCGGCGCTGTTCTTCGGTGACGGCGTGATCACGCCGTCGATCTCGGTGCTGTCGGCGGTGGAGGGCCTGGAAGTGGCGGCGCCCTCGCTGTCGGACTGGGTCGTGCCGCTCACGGTGGCCGTGCTGCTGGGCCTGTTCTGGCTGCAGCGGCACGGCACGGCCAAGGTCGGCGCGGTGTTCGGCCCGATCATGGTGCTGTGGTTCCTCAGCCTGGGCGTGATCGGCGTGTGGAACATCATCCAGGCGCCGGGGGTGCTCTACGCGCTCAACCCCTGGTACGCAGTGCAGTTCTTCATGACCCACGGCACGGCATCGGCGCTGGCGCTGGGCTCGGTGGTGCTGTGCGTGACCGGCGCCGAGGCGCTGTACACCGACATGGGCCATTTCGGCCGTTTCCCGATCCGCGCCGCGTGGTTCTATTTCGTGATGCCGGCGCTGCTGCTCAATTACTACGGGCAAGGCGGCCTGCTGCTGGTTGATCCGAAGGCAATCGACAACCCGTTCTACCACTCGGTGCCGGATTGGGCGCTCTATCCCATGATCGCACTGGCCACGGCCTCCACCGTGATCGCCTCGCAGGCGGTGATCTCCGGGGCGTTCACCGTGACGCGGCAGGCGATCCAGCTCGGCTTCGTGCCGCGCATGCAGGTGGTGCACACCTCGCGCGAGGCGATCGGGCAGATCTTCCTGCCGTGGGTGAACCGCGCGCTGATGGTGGCGGTGATCGCCACGGTGGTGAGTTTCCGCTCGTCGAACGCGCTCGCCGGCGCCTACGGCATCGCGGTGACCGGCACCATGGCGATCGATACCGTGCTGGTGATGATCGTGGCGCGGCGCATGTGGCACTGGAGCCGCGCGCTGGTGCTGTTCACTGCAACCGGCCTGCTGGTGATCGACCTCAGCTACTTCGGTGCGAACACGCTGAAGATCCTGCAGGGCGGCTGGTTCCCGCTGGTGCTGGGCCTGATCATGTTCGTGGTGATGACCACCTGGCGCCGTGGCCGCGACCTGGTGGTGCGCGAGATCAAGCAGGGCGGCCTGGCGCTCAAGCCGTTCATCGCCAACATCGCCGAGCACCCGCCGCTGCGGGTTCCGGGCACGGCGGTGTTTCTCACCGCCAACCAGGATGCCGTGCCGCACGCGCTGCTGCACAACCTCAAGCACAACAAGGTGCTGCACGAGCGCAACGTGCTGCTCACCGCCGAGACGCTGGAGACGCCGGTGGCCGAAGCGGACGAGCGCATCCAGCTCGAAGAGCTGGGCGGCGCCTTCTACAGCCTCAACTTGCGCTTCGGCTTCGCCGAGGATCCCAACATCCCCTTGGCGCTGGCCCAGTGTTCGCGCGCCGGCCTGCCGTTCGACCTGATGGACACCACGTTCTTCCTGTCGCGCGAGAACATCGTGGCCGATGCGCGCCGTCCCGGCATGGCGCTGTGGCGCGACAAGCTGTTTGCCTTCATGGCGCGCAACGCACTGCCCGCCACCGCGTTCTTCCAGATCCCCGGCAACCGGCTGATCGAGCTGGGCGCGCAGGTGGAGATCTAGGGAAGCTTGCGGCCCTGTGCGCTCTGTTATCTCTTTGGATGATCGGTCAGACATCCCGCTACGAGCCACGTCTGTCCGACGGTTTTTCTGGACTGCTCAGAGGGAGGGAAACATGTCTCTGGATTCATGGGCAAGGACACTGCAAAACAGTTCGCCGGTTGTCCGTGCGGCAGTTTGCTTGCTTGCCGGTTTGTTGGTGTTTGTCATGGCCGTGCACGCAGGTACGGGTATTGGGCGCGCCTTCTACCACCTCTCCCACTAGATTGGCGAAAGGCGGTATTTCAACGGGGAGCGGGAGACGGGTCTTTCGGCGGCCTGCCATAATCGCGACATGACCGACCGCATCATCACCGCCGCCGCCCAACTCGACGACGACGCGCTGGAAGCCACCATCCGGCCCCGGCGGCTGGCCGAATACCTGGGCCAGCAGGCGGTGCGCGAGCAGCTGTCGATCTATATCGAGGCCGCCAAGAAGCGCGGCGGTGCGCTCGATCACGTGCTGATCTTCGGCCCACCCGGGCTGGGCAAGACCACGCTCAGCCACGTGATTGCCAACGAGCTGGGCGTCAACGTGCGCTCCACCTCCGGCCCGGTGCTGGAGCGCGCCGGCGACCTGGCCGCGCTGCTGACCAACCTCGAACCGCACGACGTGCTCTTTGTCGACGAGATCCACCGCCTGTCGCCGGTGGTCGAGGAAGTGCTGTATCCGGCGATGGAAGATTTCCAGATCGACATCATGATCGGCGAGGGGCCGGCCGCCCGTTCGATCAAGCTCGACTTGCCGCCGTTCACCCTGATTGGCGCCACCACGCGCGCCGGCATGCTCACCGCGCCGCTGCGCGACCGCTTCGGCATCGTGCAGCGGCTGGAGTTCTATACCTCCGAGGAACTCACCGACATCGTGCGCCGCGCGGCGAAGATCCTCGGCATCGCCTGCGCGCCCGAAGGCGCCCAGGAGATCGCCCGCCGCTCCCGCGGCACGCCGCGCATCGCCAACCGGCTGCTGCGCCGCGTGCGCGACTATGCCGAAGTACGCGCCGAGGGCGAGATCACGCTGGCCGCGGCGCAGGCCGCGCTGGGCATGCTGAAGGTCGATCCGCAAGGCTTCGACGAGCTGGACCGCCGCCTGCTCAGCCTGATCATCGAGAACTTCGACGGTGGCCCGGTGGGCGTGGAGTCGCTGGCCGCGGCGCTGAGCGAGGATCGCGGCACGCTGGAGGACGTGGTCGAGCCGTTCCTGATCCAGCAGGGCTATCTGGTGCGTACGGCGCGCGGGCGGATGGTCAGCGCCAAGGGCTGGCGCCATCTCGGCCTCGCGCCGCCGCCGCGCCAGGCGCTGGCGCCGGATCTGTTCGCGGCCGACTCCGGCGAGCCCTGATCCTTCGAACATCGGCCCGGCCTCAAGCGCCCGGCATCCATTCGCCGCTGGAGATCGTCCGCATGCTCCCGTTCCACTGGCCTGTACGCGTCTACTGGGAAGACACCGACGCCGGCGGCGTGGTGTATCACGCCAGCTACCTGCGCTTCATGGAGCGCGCCCGCAGCGAATGGCTGCGCAGCCTCGGCGTGGAGCAATCCGCGTTCAAGGCGCGCACCGGGCTGGCCTTCCTGGTGCGTTCCATGCACATCGATTTCCTCAAGCCTGCCCTGCTGGACGATGAACTGCTGGTAACAGTCGAAGTCAAAGAGCGTCGCGCTGCCAGTATCCTTTTCGGCCAGACCATCCAGCGCCGCGACGGTACCGGGCTCATCCGGGCCGAGGTACGCGTGGCGTGCGTCGACGTCGAGCGCATGGTGCCGGTACGGATACCGGACGATGCCATCCCCGGCCTCACCCCCTGATTTCAATTCCCTCGGAGTACTCCCAAGCCATGAATGGTGGACTGAACATTTTCAAGCTGATCGCGGAAGCGAGCCTGCCCGTGCAGCTGGTGATGCTCGTGTTGCTGGCGTTCTCCTTCATGTCCTGGGTCATCATCATCCGCAAGTACTCGCAGATGAAGGCGGCGATGGAAAGCGCCGAGGCATTCGAGGAGCGCTTCTGGTCCGGCGGCGACCTCGCCCAGCTGTTTCGCGAGGTGAGCAGCGGCGGCGCCGCCAACGGCGGCATGGAAACGATCTTCGAGTCGGGCTTTCGCGAGTTCGCCCGCCAGCGCCAGCGCAAGGCCAGCGACATGCGCGTGGTGATGGAGAGCTCCGAGCGCGCCATGCGCGTGGCCGGCACGCGCGAGATCGGGTTGCTCGAACGCAACCTGGAGTTCCTCGCCAACGTCGGCTCGATCAGCCCCTACGTCGGCCTGTTCGGCACCGTGTGGGGCATCATGGGTGCGTTCCAGGGCCTGGGCGAAATGAAGGACGTGACCATTGCCGCGGTCGCTCCGCACATCTCCGAGGCGCTGATCGCCACCGCGATGGGCCTGTTCGCCGCCATCCCGGCGGTGTGGGCGTACAACCGCTACGCCAACCGCGTGGAGCGCGTCGCCTCGCGCTACGAGGTGTTCCAGGAGGAGTTCTCCTCGGTGCTGCAGCGGCAGATCCAGTCCGACGACGCTCGCTGAGGCCCGACCCATGCGCCCCAGCCACCGCAAGCGGCACAAGCTCAAGTCCGAGATCAACGTCGTCCCCTACATCGACGTGATGCTCGTGCTGCTGATCATCTTCATGGTCACCACGCCGATGCTCAATGCGAACGTCGACGTGAATCTCCCGCAGGCCAACGCCCGCTCGATGAAGGACAAGAAGGATCCCGTCATCATCTCCGTGAGCTCGGACGGCAAGCTGTTCCTGACGCTCGGCGATGCCAAGAAGGAAGCCATCGACGAGGAGGGCCTGAAGACCAAGGTCGGCGCCTTCGTGAAGGCCAACCCGGAAGTCACCGTGCTGGTGGCAGGCGATCGCGACGGCAAGTACGACGGCGTCTACCAGGTGCTGGCCGACCTGCAGCAGGCCGGGGTGGCCAAGGTCGGCCTGATGAGCCAGCCGCCGCAGGGGACGAGCGCGTCCAATGGACGAAAGTAAGCGCACCCCCCAGGCGGTGGTGCTGGCGGCCGTCCTGCACCTGGGCATCGTGGTGTTTCTCTACCTCGCCATCCTGCCGTGCACCACGTTCGAGAAATGGTTCGAGCTGCTGCATCTGCCGGCGGGCTGGAACCCGATCGCCTGTGCCAAACCGCTCGAGTTGCCGGGCCAGCCGATCGAGGCCGTGCTGATCGGCCCCACCGGCGCGCCACCGCCCAAGCCGACCAAGGCCCGGCCGGTGCCCGACACCGTGCCGCCCCCGCCGGCGGTGCCGCCGCCGACGCCGACCGTGCAGGCGCCGCAGGTCAAGACCCTGCCGCCGCCGCCCGAGCATCCGGACCTGGTCGACCAGGAGAAGATCGTCGCCGACGCCATGCAGAAGGCGGAGGACGCCAAGCGCGAGCAGGAAGAGAAGCAGCGCCAGCGCCAGGCCGAGCTGGACGCCCAGGCGGCCAGGAAGAAGGAAGAGGAAAAGAAGAAGATCGACCAGCTGTTCGCCCAGCTCGACAAGGCCTCGGCCGCCACGCGTCGGGCCGACAACAAGAAGCGCCAGGCCGAGCAGCAGCTCAAGGACCTGCAGAACGCCAAGGACGACGGCTCGCCGGATCTTCCTGCGGCCGACCAGCGACAGACCGGCACCAACGGCAAGGACGACAGCCTGCTGGCCCGCTACCAGGCGGCGATTCAGAACGTGGTCACGCAGAACTGGTTGCGCCCGGATAACATGCCGCCTTTACCGTGTGTCGTGCACATCACCCAGCTACCCGGTGGCGACGTGATGAGCGCGAAGGTCGACAGCAGCTGTCCTTACGACGATGCCGGTCGCCGTTCGGTCGAGAATGCCGTGTTGCGTGCGCAGCCGTTGCCCTACAAGGGTTTCGAAAGCGTGTTCCAGCGTGATCTCACTTTCACCTTCAGGCCGCAATGATCAAGCCCATGCGTAAACCCCATCTGCTGCTGGCCCTGGCCTTCCTGCTGTTCGGCACCTTCCTCGCCTCGCCCGTCGGGGCACAGTCGCTCAACGTCGACATTGTCGGTGGCGTCAAGACGGCGACCCCGATCGCGGTGGTGCCATTCGCGCAGGACGGCGGTGCCCCGCTGCCGACCGACATCGCCGACGTGATGCGCAACGATTTCAACCGGTCGGGCAAGTTCCGCTCGCTGGCGAAGAGCGAAATCGTGGAGTTTCCCTCCCGGGGTTCGGACATTCGCTTTCCCACCTGGCGGCTGCTGAAGCAGGACTACATCACCGTGGGCCGCGTCAGCGACGCCGGTGGCGGCATGCTCAAGGTCGAGTACGAGCTGTGGGACGTGAACAAGCAGGCCAGCCTGCTGGCGCAGTCCTTCACCGCCCCGGTGGGCGACCTGCGTGGCGTGGCGCACCAGATCGCCGACCAGATCTACGAGAAGATCACCGGCGTGCGCGGTGCCTTCTGGACCCGCATTGCGTACATCACGGCCGTGGGCCTGGGCAACAACACCACGTACTCGCTGATCGTGGCCGATTCGGACGGCTTCAACCCGCAGGTGGTCGCCCGTTCGCGCGAAGCGCTGCTGTCGCCGTCGTGGTCGCCGGACGGTCGCAAGATCGCCTATGTCTCCTTCGAGAGCGGCAACTCCAACATCTACGTGCAGGACATCACCACCGGTTCGCGCCAACTGGTCGAGGCCCACGCCAAGGGCATCAACGGGGCGCCGTCGTGGTCGCCGGACGGCAGCAAGCTGGCCGTCTCGCTGTCCTACGTGGGCAACCCGGAGATCTTCGTGCTGGACATGGCCAGCCGCAAGGAAACCCGGCTGACCAACAATCTGTCGATCGACACCGAGCCGAGGTGGTCGCCCGATGGTCAGAGCCTGTACTTCACCTCCGACCGATCCGGTCGGCCGCAGGTCTACAAGATGTCGGCCACCGGCGGTACCCCCGAGCGCATCAGCTTCCAGGGCCAGAGCAACGCCGAGGTCTCGGTGAGCTATGACGGCAAGCAAATCGCCATGGTGCAGGGCAACGGTAACGTGTATCGTATTGCTGTCATGGACAACAGTCTGGGCGGGCAGGTGCGGTTTCTGTCTCCGGGTCCCATCGACGAGTCGCCAAGCTTTGCCCCGAACGCCAGCATGCTCTTGTACGCCGCTACCGAAGGTCGTCGCGGCGTGCTTTATGCCGTGTCGGCCGACGGAATGGTCAGGCAGCGCCTGGTGCTTGCCGATGGCGACGTCCGCGAGCCAAGCTGGGGGCCGTTTCGGCAGCGTTGAAATTCTCCGGGTCGGCAATACATCGCCGACCCGGCAGCCCACGGAGTGGGCACGCAGGGGCGCTTTCGGGCGTCTTTTCGGTAAGGGGTCGCAGGGTGTCTGACTGCGACTCGTCAGTCGATGGCGAGGCAACCCGCCATGCCGACTTCTTGAAGTCAAAATAACAGCCGGATCACCGGCGACATGCTGTCCCGTAACCGCAATCGTCATTGACTGTCGGAACTCAACCCGTTTTGAAGGAACGTCACCATGAATAAGACCGTTCGCGTCGCCCTGATCGCCCTGCTCTGCGTGGGTGCGGCTGCCTGCTCGAAGAAGCAGGAAGTGAAGCCCGCTCCGCAGCAGCCGGAGCAGGCCCCCATGACCCAGCCTGTCCAGGAAGATGGCAAGTACAAGCTGGGCGACCTGGATACCGACGCCTGCCTGCGCCAGCGCGTTGTCTACTTTGATTTCGACAAGACCGAGATCAAGCCGGAATTCCAGCAGATCATGGCGTGCCACGCCAAGTACCTGCAGGACCGTCCGGAAGCTCACGTCCGTCTCGAAGGCAACACCGACGAGCGCGGCACCCGCGAGTACAACCTCGGCCTCGGCGAGCGCCGCGGTAACGCTGTCTCCGACGCGCTGCAGGCTGCCGGTGGTTCGGCCAGCCAGCTCGAAGTGATCTCCTACGGCAAGGAAAAGCCGGTGTGCCGTGAGCACAACGAGGATTGCTGGAGCAAGAACCGCCGCGTCGAGATCGTCTACACGGCGCAGTAATGAAGATCCGTCTGGCTACTCGTTTTGCAGCCAGCATCGGCATGGCGGGCGCGATTGCGTCCGCCATGCTGGTGGCCGCTCCCGTGTCCGCCCAGGACTCGCGTCTGAGTCTCGCCGAGCGCGTGTCGCGCCTCGAGCAGCAGGCGCAGAACCAGGACAAGGGTGGCATCGGCATGGTCAACCAGATGCAGCAACTGCGTTCGCAGGTGCAGCAGCTGCAGGGTCAGATCGAGGAACTGCAGCACCAGCTGCAGCAGCTCGACGACAAGAACAAGGCCCAATACATCGATCTGGATTCACGCATCAGCCGCCTCCAGGGCGCGCCTGCTGCGGGAACCCCCGCTGACGCGGCGCCCACCGGTACGCCGACGGCCAGCAGCACCAGCGCCACGGCGCCCGCTTCGGCGGCCAGCAGTGCGGCCAGCAACGCCCCGGGCGACACGCCGCCGGCGCCGATGGCTGCGGATGAGCAGGCCAGCTACGACGCGGCATTCAAGGCGCTGCGCGCCGGCGATTACGCCAATGCGTCGCGCGGCTTCCGCGATTTCATCCAGCAGCACCCGGACAGCTCGCTCGCGCCCAACGCGTGGTACTGGCTGGGCGAGTCGTACTACGTCACTACCAACTACGCGGTGGCGCTCGAGGCGTTCCAGCGCCTGCTGAGCCAGTTCCCGCAGAGCGACAAGGCGCCCGATGCGCTGCTCAAGGTGGGCTATACGCAGTTCGAGCTGAAGAAAACCGAGCAGGCGCAGGCCACGCTGCAGGACGTGATCCGCAAGTACCCGGGCTCGAAGGCCGCCAGTCTGGCGCAGGAGCGCCTGAACCGGATCCAGCTGCAGTCGGGCAACTGAGGCTGCTGCGGTGAGTGGCATCGACACGGGCATGGCCGAGGCCAGCCCGACCGGGGTGGCAGCCGAGCGGCTGCGCATCACCGAGATCTTCCACTCCGTGCAGGGCGAGGCCGATGCCATCGGCTGGCGCACCGTGTTCATCCGCCTCACCGGTTGCCCGCTGCGCTGCGTGTGGTGCGATACCGAGTATTCCTTCCACGGCGGCGGCTGGCAGGCGATCGACGACATCCTCGCCGAGGTGGCCCGACACGAGGTGCGCCACGTCTGCGTCACCGGCGGTGAACCGCTGGCGCAGAAGCGCTGCCTGACTTTGCTCACCCGCCTGTGCGACGCCGGCTACGAGGTGTCGCTGGAGACCTCCGGCGCGCTTGACGTGGCTCCGGTCGATCCGCGCGTGCGCAAGGTGATGGACCTCAAGGCGCCCGATTCGGGCGAAAGCGCGCGCAATCTGTGGACGAACCTCGACTACCTGCTGCCGCATGACCAGGTGAAGATCGTCATTGCCAGCCGCGCCGATTACGAGTGGGCACGCGCTGTGGTGGCCGAACACGGCATTGACCGCCGCTGCATGGTGCTGTTTTCGCCCGTGCACGGCGCGGTGCAGCCGCGCGACCTGGCCGAGTGGATCATCGCCGACCGCCTGCCGGTGCGCTTCCAGCTGCAGCTGCACAAGCTGCTGTGGAACGACGCGCCCGGGCATTGATGGCGGGAGCAAGTTGGGAGAAGTGAGCAGCGCCAGATAAAGCCGGGCCGGCCTCCTGATGTCTGGCAGCGCCTTCTCTCTCTATTCGTTTCTCTTTCGTCTCTCCTACGCTTCACCCCGCGCCTCGGCCTGTCGCCGGTCGCGCGCTCACCGGCCGGTGACCGGCCGTTTAGTCTGGAATGACACCATGATCGATAACTCCTTCCCCAAGGCCGTCGTGCTCGTCTCCGGCGGCATGGATTCGGCCGTCACCATCGCCCTTGCGCGCGAGCAGGGCTACCAGGTGCACGCACTCAGTGTCGCCTACGGCCAGCGCCACAGCTCCGAGCTGGAGGCGTCGGCACATGTGGCGCAGATGCTCGGTGCGGTGGAGCACAAGACCGTGCACGCAGACCTGCGCAGC